>CAUPXG010000013.1:0-41561 GCA_963515155.1 Streptococcus oralis
ACCAAATAGACTTGAAAGACGGCAGCCAAGTAACGCCAACGCAACCAAGTCAAACGGAAGTGAAGACAGCAGAAGGCACATGGAGCTTCAAGTCCTACGACAAGACATCGGAAACAATTAATGGATCAGATGTTAAGTTTGTAGGCACATGGGAATTCACCCCAGCGCCAACAGTGACTCATAAAGCGGTTCATGAGTTTGTCAGCGGAACTCCAGGCAAAGAACTTCCACAAGAAGTGAAATCCTTGCTTCCATCAGACCAAATAGACTTGAAAGACGGCAGCCAAGTAACGCCAACGCAACCAAGTCAAACAGAAGTGAAGACAGCGGAAGGTACCTGGAGTTTCAAATCATACGATAAGACTTCAGAAACCATCAATGGAGCGGATGCCCACTTTGTCGGAACTTGGGAATTCACCCCAGCGCCAACAGTGACTCATAAAGCGGTTCATGAGTTTGTCAGCGGAACTCCAGGCAAAGAACTTCCACAAGAAGTGAAATCCTTGCTTCCATCAGACCAAATAGACTTGAAAGACGGCAGCCAAGTAACGCCAACGCAACCAAGTCAAACGGAAGTGAAGACAGCAGAAGGCACATGGAGCTTCAAGTCCTATGACAAAGCATCAGAAACCATCAATGGAGCGGATGCCCACTTCGTCGGTACTTGGGAATTTACTCCGGCACCAAATAAAAATTCTGGAAATAATAGCCAACCAGAAGAAGGAAGTAGTCAAACTAAGGGCTTGTTACCAAACACGGGTTCAGCAGTATCTGGTCTTCTTTCAATCATCGGTCTTGCCTTTGCAAGTCTAGCAGCTTTTGTTCTTCGTAAGAAAGACTAAGCCACTCTTAGGAAATAACAAAATGACTTCTTAATTCCTGAATCTAAGAAGAGAGAACGAGAAATCGTTCTCTCTTTTTCGTTTTATACGCTTGCTTGATTTCTTATCTAATCTATGGTTTTTTCAGACTTAAAAGGAAATACCAAGTAGATGAGAAGTAAGATTATAGGTCTTCAGACTGATTTTTAGCACTCTTGGCAAAAGAGTGCTAATTTTTTGAGTTTTTGTCTTGACATTCTCTTCTAAGGGTGTATAATAGAATCATGAGTTAGCACTTGGATGCATAGAGTGCTAATCAATCAGACAGAGAGGAGTGATGAGATGGTTACTGAGCGTCAGCAGGATATTTTAAATCTGATTATTGACATCTTTACCAAAACGCACGAACCTGTCGGATCCAAGGCGCTACAAGAGTCTATCAATTCTAGTAGTGCTACCATTCGTAATGACATGGCAGCTCTAGAGAAGCAGGGTTTGCTTGAGAAGGCTCATACCTCAAGCGGTCGGATGCCAAGTGTTGCTGGTTTTCAGTACTATGTGAAACACTCGCTGGCTTTTGACAGACTGGCTGAAAATGAGGTATACGAGATTGTCAAAGCCTTTGATCAGGAGTTCTTCAAACTGGAGGATATTCTGCAAGAGGCCGCCAATCTACTAACAGACTTGAGTGGCTGTACGGTAGTAGCACTGGATGTTGAGCCGAGTAGACAGCGGTTGACAGCCTTTGATATCGTTGTTTTGGGGCAACATACAGCCTTGGCAGTATTTACCCTAGACGAGTCCCGAACGGTTACCAGTCAATTTCTGATTCCAAGGAACTTCTTGCAGGAAGATTTGTTGAAACTGAAGAGCATCATTCAGGAACGTTTCCTCGGTCACACCGTTCTGGATATTCACTACAAGATTCGGACGGAGATTCCGCAGATTATCCAGCGTTACTTCACAACTACGGACAATGTCATGGATCTCTTTGAACATATCTTTAGGGAAATGTTCAACGAAAACATTGTAGTATCTGGCAAGGTTAATCTCTTGAATTTTGCCAATCTAGCGGCCTATCAGTTCTTTGACCAACCGCAAAAGGTGGCTCTGGAGATTCGTGAGGGTCTGCATGAAGATCAGATGCAAAATGTCCGTGTTGCGGACAGTCAAGAGTCTTGTCTGGCAGACCTAGCAGTGATTAGCAGTAAATTCCTCATCCCTTATCGTGGTTTTGGAATTCTAGCGATTATCGGTCCGGTCAATCTGGATTACCAGCAATTGGTCAATCAAGTCAATGTGGTCAATCGTGTTTTGACCATGAAGTTGACAGATTTTTATCGCTACCTCAGCAGTAATCATTATGAAGTAAATTAATTTTGAAATCATTAAAGGAGGCGAAAATGGCCCAAGATAAAAAAAACGAAGAAATGAAAGAAGAGGAAGTTGTGGAAACAACTGAAGAAACAACTCCTGAGAAGTCTGAGTTGGACTTGGCAAATGAACGTGCAGATGAGTTCGAAAACAAATACCTTCGCGCTCATGCAGAAATGCAAAATATTCAACGCCGTGCCAATGAAGAACGTCAAAACTTGCAACGCTATCGTAGCCAAGACCTGGCAAAAGCAATCTTACCATCGCTCGACAACTTAGAACGTGCACTAGCCGTTGAAGGTTTGACAGACGATGTCAAAAAAGGATTGGAGATGGTGCAAGAGAGCTTGATTTACGCTTTGAAAGAAGAAGGAATCGAAGAAATCGCAGCTGACGGTGAATTTGACCATAACTACCATATGGCCATCCAAACTCTCCCAGCAGACGATGAACACCCAGCAGATACCATCGCACAAGTCTTCCAAAAAGGCTACAAACTCCATGACCGCATCCTACGCCCAGCCATGGTAGTGGTTTATAATTAATAGAGAGGATTATTGATTGTTTGGATAAAATTTTAGAATTATTTGACCCTATTATTAAAGTGTTTAATGAACAATTTAATGCTCTATGGCAAATGTTGGAAAAATATTTATCGCCACCGATAAATAAAGTAGCAGGAGATTTATCAGATAAATTTTGGTTTATTATTCCTAGATTATTTTTTCTATTTGTGATAGTTTGGTTTTTATTATTCCCGTCTATTCGACTTATCTGGGGGTTATTGAAAAATTTATGTAGGTACTTAATTGAGGAGATGACTCACAAGTATCTTCCCATTAGAACTTCTAGTGTAGATGAGGATGGACTCAGGCATTATCTTGTTGGTAGAATGGAAATTAGAAAATTAAGACAAATTAAAAGTTGGAATCAGGGCACAATATTGTCTAGTGCACAGAAAGGTAAACATGGAAAGAGTAATAATTCATGTATTCAATCCATACATACTAGTAGGGAGTGTCGAGATTGGGCATACAATTTAAGACATCTTTTAAAACATTGGGATAAAATTGAATATATTGTTAAAGTGGATGATTATATAAACTAATTTTCTACATTGACTTGTCCGAAACGACAATAAACTATGAAGAAAGATAACAAACAAGCCGGAGGCTTGTAAGAAAGATATTGCCCGCCGTGGTGAAAGTTTCAGTAGCGTGTGCTACTGAAACAGGGGATTTTTGAAACAATAGGCTCAAAAATAAGTGATGAAATCCCGAAGGGAGTTGCTCACGTCCCCACCACTTAAGGGAAATATCAAAAAATCAAAATTCGAATTAAAATTTAAGGAGAAAAACACATGTCTAAAATTATCGGTATTGACTTAGGTACAACAAACTCAGCAGTAGCAGTTCTTGAAGGAACTGAAAGCAAAATCATCGCAAACCCAGAAGGAAACCGCACAACTCCATCTGTAGTATCATTCAAAAACGGAGAAATCATCGTTGGTGATGCCGCAAAACGTCAAGCAGTTACAAACCCAGATACAGTTATCTCTATCAAATCTAAGATGGGAACTTCTGAAAAAGTTTCTGCTAACGGTAAAGAATACACTCCACAAGAAATCTCAGCTATGATTCTTCAATACTTGAAAGGTTACGCTGAAGAATACCTTGGTGAGAAAGTAACTAAAGCAGTTATCACAGTTCCAGCTTACTTCAACGATGCTCAACGTCAAGCAACAAAAGACGCTGGTAAAATCGCTGGTCTTGAAGTAGAACGTATCGTCAACGAACCAACTGCAGCGGCTCTTGCATACGGTTTGGACAAGACTGACAAAGAAGAAAAAATCTTAGTATTTGACCTTGGTGGTGGTACATTCGACGTATCTATCCTTGAATTGGGTGATGGTGTCTTCGATGTATTGTCAACTGCAGGGGACAACAAACTTGGTGGTGATGACTTTGACCAAAAAATCATCGACCACTTGGTAGCAGAATTCAAGAAAGAAAACGGTATTGACTTGTCTACTGACAAGATGGCAATGCAACGTTTGAAAGATGCCGCAGAAAAAGCGAAGAAAGACCTTTCTGGTGTAACTTCAACTCAAATCAGCTTGCCATTCATCACTGCTGGTGAAGCTGGACCTCTTCACTTGGAAATGACTTTGACTCGTGCGAAATTTGACGATTTGACTCGTGACCTTGTAGAACGTACAAAAGTTCCGGTTCGTCAAGCCCTTTCAGATGCAGGTTTGAGCTTGTCAGAAATCGACGAAGTTATCCTTGTTGGTGGTTCAACTCGTATCCCAGCCGTTGTAGAAGCTGTGAAAGCTGAAACTGGTAAAGAACCAAACAAATCAGTAAACCCTGATGAAGTAGTTGCTATGGGTGCTGCGATCCAAGGTGGTGTCATTACTGGTGATGTGAAAGACGTTGTCCTTCTTGATGTAACGCCATTGTCACTTGGTATCGAAACAATGGGTGGAGTATTTACAAAACTTATCGATCGCAACACTACGATTCCAACATCTAAGTCACAAGTCTTCTCAACTGCAGCAGACAACCAACCAGCCGTTGATATCCACGTTCTTCAAGGTGAACGCCCAATGGCAGCAGATAACAAGACTCTTGGACGTTTCCAATTGACTGATATCCCAGCTGCTCCTCGTGGAATTCCTCAAATCGAAGTAACATTTGACATCGACAAGAACGGTATCGTGTCTGTTAAGGCAAAAGATCTTGGAACTCAAAAAGAACAAACGATTGTGATCCAATCAAACTCAGGATTGACAGACGAAGAAATCGACCGCATGATGAAAGATGCAGAAGCAAATGCAGAAGCAGATAAGAAACGTAAAGAAGAAGTCGACCTTCGTAACGAAGTAGACCAAGCTATCTTTGCGACTGAAAAGACCATCAAGGAAACTGAAGGCAAAGGCTTCGATGCAGAACGTGACGCTGCCCAAGCTGCCCTTGATGACCTTAAGAAAGCGCAAGAAGACAACAACTTGGACGAAATGAAAGCAAAACTTGAAGCATTGAACGAAAAAGCTCAAGGACTTGCTGTGAAACTCTATGAACAAGCCGCAGCAGCCCAACAAGCTCAAGCAGGAGCAGAAGGTGCACAAGCAACAGGAAACGCAGGCGATGACGTCGTAGACGGAGAGTTTACGGAGAAATAAGATGCAAAGAGCCCGTTAAAACCTCACAGTGAAAATAGGAAATCTGACGCAGAAACTTTAGTTTCTAGAAAGATTTGTCTTTTTCACCAAGAGGTTAGGGCGTGCTCAATTCGGTAAGATGTTGAGGCGTTAAGAAAACGAAAGAAAAATAGAAAGCCATCGCCTTATGCGATGCACAGAAGATAGCTTATCTTTTTTCCGAAGTTTTTAGCCGAAACTTAGTTAAGCCTAACTCGTTAAGAAAGTAATAATGATAAGAAGAAATCCAGAGGTTGCAAACCAGCCTCTGTTTTTCGGTAAAAAGGGACTGAACCTGATTTGTTGGGGTTTTGTCTCATTAATATAAAAGAAAGGAATTGAACCCGACCTAAATCGTGGTTTCGTTCCGTAATATTAACAGAAAGGAATAAGGGTGTTCGTAATTGAACTCGAGCGGAAAGCTTGGAAATTAGATAAACCTCCTAAGAAATCAGGATTTCTTGTCGGTTTCCTAAATTTCAGTCGCTTTCTGTTCGCTCTTAGTATCTTGTATGAACAATACTGAATTTTATGATCGTCTGGGGGTGTCAAAAAACGCTTCGGCAGACGAGATCAAAAAGGCTTATCGCAAGCTTTCAAAAAAATATCACCCAGATATCAACAAGGAGCCTGGCGCTGAGGAAAAATATAAGGAAGTTCAAGAAGCCTATGAGACTTTGAGTGACGACCAAAAACGTGCAGCTTACGATCAGTATGGTGCTGCAGGTGCCAACGGTGGCTTTGGTGGTGCTGGCGGTTTTGGCGGCTTTGACGGAGCAGGTGGCTTCGGTGGTTTTGAAGATATCTTCTCAAGTTTTTTCGGGGGAGGCGGAGCTTCACGCAATCCAAACGCTCCTCGTCAAGGGGATGACCTCCAGTATCGTGTGAACTTGACCTTTGAAGAAGCTATCTTCGGAACGGAAAAAGAAGTTAAATACAATCGTGAAGCTAGCTGTCGTACATGTAATGGATCTGGTGCTAAACCAGGGACAAGTCCAGTCACTTGTGGACGCTGTCATGGCGCTGGTGTCATTAATGTCGATACGCAGACTCCTCTTGGTATGATGCGTCGCCAAGTAACCTGTGATGTCTGTCATGGTCGCGGAAAAGAAATCAAGGATCCATGTACAACTTGTCATGGAACGGGTCATGAAAAACAAGCCCATAGCGTACATGTGAAAATTCCTGCTGGTGTGGAAACTGGTCAACAAATTCGCCTAGCTGGTCAAGGTGAAGCAGGCTTTAACGGTGGACCTTATGGTGACTTGTATGTAGTAGTTTCTGTGGAAGCTAGCGATAAGTTTGAACGTGAAGGAACAACTATTTTCTACAAGTTAAATCTTAATATTGTCCAAGCTACTCTTGGAGATACTGTAGAAATTCCAACTGTTCATGGAGATGTTGAATTGGTTATCCCAGAAGGAACTCAGACTGGCAAGAAATTCCGTCTACGTGGCAAGGGAGCACCGAGCCTTCGTGGCGGTGCTGTTGGTGACCAATACGTTACTGTCAATGTCGTGACTCCGACAGGTTTGAACGACCGCCAAAAAGCAGCGCTTAAAGAATTCGCAGCTGCAGGTGACTTGAAAGTCAATCCAAAGAAAAAAGGCTTCTTTGACCATATAAAAGATGCCTTTGAAGGAGAATAAAACAAAAAGAGTCGATTGGCTCTTTTTTGTATAATCTTGGAAAATTTAGCATCGAGCAATCACTCTCCAATTAGTCTACTATTTATACTTTTGAGTCAGCAAGCCAGCTGCATCCATCTCCTGGATGAGTTGCTTGATTTCCGCTTCTTTACCAGGTTTAACGGTAACGGTATCAATGTGTTTGATTGCCGAATTATCCTGAATATCCACCAAAGTCAAAGCTTTTTCATAGAATGCGATTCCCTTTTTAAAACTTTCCTGATTATTCCAAAAGAGAAGTGAGTAATTGGGATTAAATTTCTTTCCGATTTCTTGAAGATACTTCTCGCCCTCCTCCTCTAAAAATTGTATTAAACCATGATTGAACAAGTTATCCCCTACTTTATAGTAGGAAATCTCTCCTGTCTGTAGGACATAGACTTCGAGTCGGTTTTTGGTGAGGTTAGGACTTTCTTTTAGGACGGGGTGGCTATTGATAACTTCATCAGAGAATGTCACATAAAAATTTAAGCCTCCACCCTCGAATTGGTAGTGTCCATTTGATTCTACTTTCTTAGGAGGCATGTCAAGGGAGATAAAGATTTGTTTTAAGGCTTCATTCCCCTCGCGGATGTCACTCGGTGAAGCCTTGAAAAGATTGAAAAGTAGTAGAAATGCTAGGGCTGCAAGCAGGCAGAGGCAACCACAAGGGATCGCGATGACCTTCGCTAGAACTTTAAAAAACTGTTTCATTTTCATTCCCTCCCTTTTCTGTTCGAATCGAGTAACCCAAAATGGATTTAAGGAAAGTTGGAGGCTTTCTTATTCTTGTTTTTCTTCTTGGAGGACCGCCATTCTGGTTTGGAAATCTTTTTCCAAGACTTTAAATTTGTAGGTTAAATCTTTTTGGTATTCTTTGATAAGTGTTTTTTGTTGGTCGATGATTAGTAGGCTGTTTTGGATGATATCCAAATCATCCTTGATAGCTTCGACGCGGTCAGTTGTATCTAGCACTTCATCCTGAATGGCTTGGCGATTTTTCACGACAAAATAACTTCCAGATGCAGCTCCTGCGAATAGTAGTAGATTTGATAGTTTCATGGCATCTCCTTAAGCGTTTTTAATGGTTTCAGCGACTTGGGCAAGTTTGTCAAAGTCAGGTTCGTGGGCGATAAAGTCAATCTTGAGATCATCTTCCGCACCGTAGCGAGGTACGAGATGCACGTGAGTATGAAAGACCGTTTGACCAGCAACTTCCTCACAGTTGGCGATGATATTCATACCAGCAGCTTTGGTAGCTTTCATAACTTTTTGAGCCACTGTTGGCACCTGGGCAAAGAGTTGGCTGGCGCTGGTAGCGTTCATCTCCAAAAGATTGCGATAGTGCTCTTTTGGTACAATGAGGGTGTGTCCAGGCGTTACTTGAGAGATATCAAGAAAGGCAAGAACCTGCTCATCTTCGTATACTTTTGAAGCAGGAATCTCCCCTGCGATAATCTTACAAAAAATGCAATCTGACATAAAATCCACCTCTACTGTATTGAATTTTGATATAATATAGCTACATTATACCAGATTCGGAGAAAATATGTTAGAAATTAAAAACCTGACAGGAGGCTATGTTCACGTCCCTGTCTTGAAAGATGTGTCCTTTACAGTTGAAAGTAGGCAGTTGGTTGGTTTGATTGGTCTCAACGGTGCTGGGAAATCAACGACTATCAATGAGATTATCGGTCTTTTGACGCCTTACAGTGGGGAAATTAAGATTAATGGTTTGACCCTGCGAGAAGATGCGACTAGCTACCGCAAGCAGATTGGTTACATCCCAGAGACGCCTAGCTTGTACGAGGAATTGACCCTCAGAGAGCATATCGAAACGGTGGCTATGGCTTACGGTATTGAACAAAATGTGGCTTTTGAGCGTGTGGAACCTTTGTTAAAAATGTTTCGTTTGGATCAAAAATTAGATTGGTTTCCTGTGCATTTCTCAAAAGGGATGAAGCAGAAGGTCATGATTATCTGTGCCTTTGTGGTAGATCCTAGCCTCTTTATCGTGGATGAGCCTTTCCTTGGTCTCGATCCCTTGGCGATTGCTGACTTGATTCAGCTTTTGGAAGTAGAAAAGCAAAAAGGCAAGTCTATACTCATGAGTACCCACGTGCTGGACTCGGCGGAGAAGATGTGTGACGCATTTGTTATTCTCCACAAGGGGGAGGTGCGAGCTCAGGGGAACCTCCAGCAACTCCGCGAGGCCTTTGACATGCCTGAGGCTAGCCTGAACGACATTTACTTGGCTCTGACCAAAGAGGAGGAGCTATGACAGACTTGTTCTTAAAGCGAAAGCAGGCTTTTCGTAAGGAGTGTGTCGGTTATCTGCGCTATGTTCTCAATGACCACTTTGTCTTGTTCCTGCTGGTTCTCATCGGTTTTCTAGCTTACCAGTACAGTCAACTCTTGCAAGATTTTCCTGAAAGTCACTGGCCTATCCTCTTGTTTTTGGGGATTGTATCTGCCTTGCTTTGGGCTTGGGGAGGAATCGCGACCTACATGGAAGGGCCTGACAAGCTCTTTCTCTTAGTCAGTGAAGAGGAGGTTAAGTCCCACCTCAAAGGGCAGACAGTGCGCTCACTGGTCTTTTGGCTCTTTGTCCAAACCCTTTTCTTGCTTTTATTTGCGCCCTTATTTTTAGCCATGGGCTATGGCTTGCCAGTTTTTTTCATCTATGTACTTTTATTGGGAGCTGGAAAATATCTCCTCTTTCGCCAAAAAGCCAGTAAATTTTATACTGAGACTGGCCTCGACTGGGACTATGTGATTGCCCAAGAAAGCAAGCGTAAGCAAGTCTTGCTTCGTTTCTTTGCTCTCTTTACTCAGGTCAAGGGCGTTTCAAATAGTGTCAAACGTCGCGCTTATCTGGATTTTATCCTAAAGACTGTTCAGAAGGTACCTGGGAAAATTTGGCAAAATCTCTATCTTCGTTCTTACTTGCGAAATGGAGACCTCTTTGCGCTCAGTCTCCGTCTGCTCTTGCTTTCTTTGTTAGCGCAAGTCTTTATCGAGCAAGCTTGGATCGCGACAGCAGTAGTAGTTTTATTTAACTATCTCCTGCTCTTCCAGTTGTTGGCTCTCTATCGTGCCTTTGACTACCAGTACTTGACCCAGCTCTTTCCTTTAGAAAAGGGTGAAAAAGAGAAGGGTTTGAAACAGATAGTGCTCGGTGTTGGAAGTGTCGTTCTTTTGTTGGAATTGCTAGTCGGAGCAGTAGTTTTTCAAGAAAAAATAGCCTTGTTGGCTCTTGTAGGAGCAAGTCTTGTCCTACAATTGTTTTATTTACCTTACCAAGTGAAAAGATTGGTTGACGAATAGACCAAAAACTAGTAGAATAGTAAGGAAACTTTATACGGAGGAAAGAAATGGACTTGGGTGATAATGAGCTAACGCTGACCCCTATCCCTGGGAAGAGCGGCAAAGCTTATATGGGAAGCTACCCTGATGGGAAGCGCGTCTTTGTAAAAATGAACACCTCTCCAATCCTACCTGGCCTAGCCAGAGAACAAATCGCTCCTCAATTACTTTGGACTCGTCGTTTGCCAGATGGCCGTGATATGTGTGCTCAGGAATGGCTGACGGGTAAAATCTTGACCCCTTACGATATGAGTCGCAAGCAGATTATCAATATCTTGAACCGCCTTCACCGCTCGCGTCCCTTGATGAAGCAGTTGAGCCGTTTGGGTTATACCATGGAAACACCAGTTGATTTGCTACGTTCTTGGCAGCAAGGAGTTCCAGAAATCTTGAAGCAGAACCACTATTTGAACAGTGTGATTGCTGAGCTAGGTAAGACGGTTCCAGGTTTTAGGGAAGACCATGCAACGATTGTGCATGGAGATCTTCGCCATAGTAATTGGATTGAGACAGAGAGTGGACTCGTTTATCTAGTGGATTGGGATTCGGTTCGTCTGACGGATCGTATGTTTGATGTGGCGCATTTGCTATGCCACTACATTCCAGATCAGCAGTGGCGCCAATGGTTGAGAGACTACGGCTATAAGTACAATCAGACAGTGTTAGATAAATTGTATTGGTATGGTCAGTATTCTTACTTGAACCAGATTGCCAAATACTGTGAAAATCAAGATTTAGACAATGTAAACCGGGAGATTTACGCCTTGCGTGTCTTCCGTGACAAGTATGGAAAGAAGAGATGAGAGTTAGAAATCGTAAAGGGGCGACAGAATTACTAGAGGCCAATCCTCAGTATGTAGTCCTCAATCCCTTAGAAGCAAAAGGGAAATGGCGAGACTTGTTTGGAAATGATCATCCTATTCATGTTGAAGTTGGAAGTGGAAAAGGGGCCTTCGTATCAGGAATGGCCAAGCAAAATCCTGACATCAACTACATCGGGATTGACATTCAAAAGTCGGTATTGAGTTATGCCTTGGACAAGGTATTAGAAGTTGGAGTGCCCAACATCAAGTTGCTGTGGGTAGATGGTTCAGATCTGACTGACTACTTTGAAGACGGTGAGATTGATCGTCTCTACCTAAACTTTTCAGATCCCTGGCCTAAAAAACGCCATGAAAAGCGTCGTTTGACTTACAAGAGTTTCTTGGATACCTTCAAGCGCATCTTACCTGAGAATGGGGAAATCCATTTCAAGACGGATAACCGTGGCTTATTTGAGTACAGCCTGGTGAGCTTTTCTCAGTATGGGATGAAACTAAATGGGGTTTGGCTGGACTTGCATGCCAGTGATTTTGAAGGCAATGTCATGACAGAATATGAGCAAAAATTCTCCAGCAAAGGTCAAGTGATCTACCGAGTTGAAGCAGAATTTTAAGAAATAGCTTGAAAACCAGCTGTTTGAGTGCTAATGCTTTACATAAATTGACAAACGTGCTATACTGATAGTAAGAATATGAGAAAGAGAGGCGGGGAAATATCTTCGCCTCTTGCTTATGAGGAGGTGGACGCAATCGCAACAATCGTAGAATTAGTCAGAGAAGTTGTAGAACCTGTCATCCAAGCGCCTTTCGAGCTCGTGGATATCGAGTATGGAAAGATTGACAGTGACATGATTCTCAGTATTTTTGTAGATAAACCCGAAGGAATTACCTTGAACGACACGGCAGACCTGACAGAAATTATCAGTCCTGTCCTAGACACCATCAAGCCCGATCCCTTCCCAGAACAATATTTCCTAGAAATCACTAGTCCAGGCTTGGAACGTCCTTTGAAAACCAAGGATGCCGTCGCTGGAGCAGTTGGGAAATACATCCATGTTGGGCTCTACCAAGCTATCGATAAGCAAAAAGTCTTTGAAGGTACCTTGGTATCCTTTGAAGGGGATGAGTTGACCATGGAATATATGAACAAGACGCGTAAGAAAACCGTCCAAATTCCATACAGTTTAGTATCAAAAGCACGTTTAGCAGTAAAACTATAGAAAAGAAAGGATAGCTTTTGAGGATTCAAAAGTAAAAAGAACATGAGTAAAGAAATGCTAGAGGCCTTCCGCATTTTGGAAGAAGACAAGGGAATCAAAAAAGAAGACATCATTGACGCAGTAGTAGAGTCACTTCGTTCCGCTTATCGTAGACGCTATGGTCAATCAGACAGCGTAGCCATTGACTTCAATGAAAAAACAGGTGACTTTACTGTCTATACTGTTCGTGAAGTTGTAGATGAAGTATTTGATAGCCGTTTGGAAATCAGCTTGAAAGATGCCCTTGCCATTAATTCAGCCTATGAGCTTGGTGATAAGATTAAGTTTGAAGAAGCACCAGCTGAGTTTGGTCGTGTAGCAGCCCAATCTGCTAAACAAACCATCATGGAAAAAATGCGCAAGCAAACACGTGCCATCACTTACAATACTTACAAAGAACATGAACAAGAAATCATGTCTGGTACGGTAGAACGTTTTGACAACCGTTTCATCTATGTCAATCTTGGCAGCATCGAAGCTCAATTGTCCAAACAAGACCAAATCCCTGGAGAAGTCTTTGCTTCCCACGACCGTATCGAAGTTTATGTCTACAAGGTTGAAGACAATCCTCGTGGTGTGAACGTCTTTGTTAGCCGTAGCCATCCAGAGATGATTAAACGCTTGATGGAGCAAGAAATTCCAGAAGTTTACGATGGAACTGTTGAAATCATGAGCGTAGCTCGTGAAGCTGGTGACCGTACAAAGGTTGCTGTTCGTAGCCACAATCCAAACGTGGATGCTATCGGGACCATCGTTGGTCGTGGTGGTGCTAATATCAAGAAAATCACTAGCAAATTCCACCCAGCTCGTTACGATGCCAAGAGCGATCGCATGATTCCTGTCGAAGAAAACATCGACGTTATTGAGTGGGTAGCAGATCCAGCTGAGTTCATCTACAATGCCATCGCACCTGCAGAGGTTGACCAAGTTATCTTTGATGAAAATGACAGCAAACGTGCCTTGGTCGTTGTACCTGATAACAAACTTTCTCTTGCTATCGGTCGTCGTGGACAAAACGTTCGCTTGGCAGCTCACTTGACGGGTTACCGTATCGATATCAAGTCTGCCAGTGAGTTTGAAGCTATGGAAGAAGCAGGTCAAGTTGATTACGCAGTTGCGGATGAATTGATCGAAGAATAAAAGCTGCTAGAGGAGGGAAAGATGAAAACAAGAAAAATCCCTTTGCGCAAGTCTGTTGTATCTAACGAAGTGATTGATAAGCGTGATTTGCTCCGCATTGTCAAGAACAAAGAAGGGCAAGTCTTTATTGATCCGACAGGCAAGGCCAATGGCCGTGGCGCTTATATCAAGCTAGACAATGCAGAAGCCCTAGAGGCCAAAAAGAAGAAAGTCTTTAACCGCAGCTTTAACATGGAAGTTGAAGAAAGCTTTTATGACGAGTTGATCGCCTATGTGGATCACAAAGTAAAAAGAAGAGAGTTAGGACTTGAATAAGCAAAAGATAAGCAATCTCTTGGGACTTGCTCAGCGAGCAGGCCGGATCATATCAGGTGAGGAATTGGTGGTTAAAGCCATCCAAGACCAGAAAGCCAAGCTAGTCTTTCTAGCACAGGATGCTGGTCCCAATCTGACCAAGAAGATTCAAGATAAAAGTGACTATTATCAAGTAGAAGTTATAACCGTGTTTTCAACACTGGAATTAAGCATAGCAGTCGGAAAATCGAGAAAGGTTTTGGCTGTGACAGATGCTGGATTTACAAAGAAAATGAGGTCTCTTATGGAATAGAAGAGGAGGACATGATTTGTCTAAGAAAAGATTGTACGAAATCGCAAAAGAACTTGGAAAAGAAAGTAAAGAAGTTGTAGCGCGTGCAAAAGAGTTGGGCTTGGATGTGAAAAGCCACTCATCAAGCGTGGAAGCTGCTGCTGCTGAGCAAATCGCAGCTAGCTTTAAACCTGCACCTGCTCCTAAGGCAGAAGCAAAACCTGCAGCACCAAAAGCAAGTGAAGCGAAGGTGGAAAAGAAATCTGAAACACCAGTAGCTCCTAAGGAAGAAAAAGTAGTAGCTGCTAGACCACAAAGCCGAAACTTCAAGGCAGAGCGTGAAGCTCGTGCAAAAGAGCAAGCAGAGCGACGCAAGCAAAACAAGGGCAACAACCGCGACCAACAACAAAACGGGAACCGTCCCAAAAATGAGAACCGTAATGGTGGAAAAACAGGTCAAGGAAACCGCGACAACCGTCGTTTTAATGATCAAGGGAAGAAACAACAAGGTCAGCAAAACCGTGGTAATGATCGTCGCCAACAAGTGGAAAATCGTCCGAACCAAGCTGGTCCACGTATTGATTTCAAGGCTCGTGCAGCAGCCCTGAAGGCAGAACAAAATGCCGAATACGCACGCTCAAGCGAGGAACGTTTCAAACAGTCACAAGCAGCTAAAGAAGCCTTGGCTCAAGCTAATAAACGCAAAGAACCGGAGGAAATCTTTGAAGAAGCTGCTAAGCTAGCTGAACAAACTCAGCCAGCAGTAACAGTAGCTCCTGTAGTCAAAGAGCCTGTAGTAGATACACGTCGTAAAAAACAAGCCCGACCAGACAAAGATCGTGATGATTACGATCGTGAAGAAGATGGTCCTAGAAAACAACAAAAGAATCGAAGTAGTCAGAATCAAGTGAGAAATCAAAGAAATAGTAACTGGAATAACAACAAGAAAAATAAAAAAGGGAACAAGCAAAACAACCGTAACCAGACTCCAAAACCTGTTACAGAGCGTAAGTTCCACGAATTGCCAACAGAATTTGAGTATACAGATGGTATGACTGTTGCGGAAATCGCAAAACGTATCAAACGTGAACCAGCTGAAATCGTTAAGAAACTCTTTATGATGGGTGTCATGGCCACACAAAACCAATCCTTAGATGGGGAAACCATCGAACTCCTCATGGTGGATTACGGTATCGAAGCCAAACAAAAGGTTGAAGTGGATAATGCCGACATCGAACGTTTCTTTGTAGAAGATGGTTATCTCAATGAAGATGAATTGGTTGAGCGTCCACCAGTTGTAACCATCATGGGACACGTTGACCATGGTAAGACAACCCTTTTGGATACCCTTCGTAACTCTCGCGTTGCGACAGGTGAAGCAGGTGGTATCACTCAGCATATCGGTGCCTATCAAATCGTGGAAAATGGCAAGAAGATTACCTTCCTTGATACACCAGGACACGCGGCCTTTACCTCTATGCGTGCGCGTGGTGCATCTGTTACCGATATTACCATCTTGGTTGTAGCGGCCGACGATGGGGTTATGCCTCAGACTATCGAAGCCATCAACCACTCAAAAGCGGCCAACGTTCCAATCATCGTGGCTATCAACAAGATTGATAAACCAGGTGCTAACCCAGAACGCGTTATCGGTGAATTGGCAGAGCATGGTGTCATGTCAACAGCTTGGGGTGGAGATTCTGAATTTGTTGAAATCTCAGCTAAATTCAACCAAAATATCGATGAACTCTTGGAAACAGTCCTTCTTGTGGCTGAAATCCAAGAACTCAAGGCAGATCCAACAGTGCGTGCTATCGGTACGGTTATCGAAGCTCGCTTGGATAAAGGGAAAGGTGCGGTCGCAACCCTTCTTGTGCAACAAGGTACTCTGAATGTGCAAGACCCTATCGTTGTCGGAAATACCTTCGGTCGTGTCCGTGCTATGACCAATGACCTTGGTCGTCGTGTCAAGGTTGCTGGACCATCAACGCCCGTTTCTATCACAGGTTTGAACGAAGCACCAATGGCGGGTGACCACTTTGCCGTTTACGAAGATGAAAAATCTGCGCGTGCAGCCGGTGAAGAGCGTGCAAAACGTGCCCTCATGAAACAACGTCAAGCTACCCAACGTGTCAGCCTTGAAAACCTCTTTGATACGCTTAAAGCTGGTGAACTCAAATCAGTTAACGTTATCATCAAGGCCGACGTACAAGGTTCGGTTGAAGCCCTTTCTGCCTCACTTCAAAAGATCGATGTAGAAGGTGTAAAAGTTACCATCGTTCACTCAGCGGTCGGTGCTATCAACGAATCTGACGTGACTCTTGCGGAAGCTTCAAATGCCTTTATCATCGGTTTCAACGTCCGCCCTACGCCACAAGCTCGTCAACAAGCAGATGCTGACGATGTCGAAATCCGTCTCCACAGCATTATCTACAAGGTTATCGAAGAGATGGAAGAAGCTATGAAAGGGATGTTGGATCCTGAATTTGAAGAAAAAATCATCGGTGAAGCTCTTATCCGTGAAACCTTCAAGGTGTCTAAAGTGGGAACTATCGGTGGATTTATGGTTATCAACGGTAAGGTTACCCGTGACTCTAAAGTCCGTGTTATCCGTGACGGTGTTGTTATCTATGACGGTGAACTCGCGAGCTTGAAACACTACAAAGACGACGTGAAAGAAGTTACAAACGGTCGTGAAGGTGGATTGATGATTGATGGCTACAATGATATCAAGATGGATGATGTGATTGAGGCATACGTCATGGAAGAAATTAAACGTTAATAGAGAAACGATAGCCGATTTGACTCGTCGTCAACAGCGCCTTGATGAACCCTTAGTTCTATCTAAGGCTTGTTTCCTAGATTCAAATGGCTCTAGTTCCTCTATCTAATAAAAATAGCTAGGTCTGCTGGCCTAGCTTTTGGTTCAAAGTAGAGAAAGGAATATCATGGCAAATCATTTCCGTACGGATCGTGTGGGCATGGAAATCAAGCGTGAAGTCAATGAGATTTTGCAAAAGAAAGTCCGTGATCCGCGTGTCCAAGGTGTGACCATTACAGATGTTCAGATGTTGGGGGACTTGTCTGTTGCCAAGGTTTACTACACCATTTTGAGTAACCTTGCTTCGGATAATCAAAAAGCTCAAATCGGGCTTGAAAAAGCAACTGGTACGATCAAACGTGAACTTGGTCGCAATTTGAAATTGTACAAAATCCCAGATTTAACCTTCGTCAAAGACGAATCCATTGAATATGGAAACAAGATTGACGAGATGCTACGCAATCTGGATAAGAACTAAGAAAGAGGGGGAACCCTCTTTTTTGTTGCCAGAGCATGATCATTGCTATTTGACGATGTATCTATCTGATAAAAATCGGTTTAAAAAATTTGTATATTTCAAATAGTATGATATGATAAAGCTTGATATAAATGAAAAACGGAGAGACATATGGCTAAACAAGATATAGCTATGCAAGTGCTGCAACAAGTGGTAAAATTACCCGTAGTCAAGGTCGATCGAGAAAAATTTTTAGTAGAAAAGTTTTCAAAGGAATTAGACCGTAAGGATATTCCAACTTTGATTGAAGAAGGACCGACGGCTTTATTACCCCAGGAAAGCTTGGATAGAGTGGCCAAGGCCTGTATTAAAGATAATGTCCTGTTAGCCAGTGGCACTTCGGTATTGGCAGGTCTACCTGGAGGGATTGTCATGGCGATTACCATTCCAACAGATGTAGCCCAGTTTTACGCTTTCTCATTAAAACTAGCTCAGGAACTAGGGTATATTTACGGATTTGATGATCTATGGGCATCGCGCAATGAGTTAAGCGAGGAAGCTAAAAACACACTCCTACTGTATCTCGGTGTGATGCTGGGAGTAAATGGCGCAGGTGCTCTGCTTCGATCAGGTGGTGTGACAGTAGCCAAGCAAGTCATAAAAGTAGTGAACAAGAAAGCCTTGACAAAAACTCTATGGTATCCAATTTTAGAAAAAGTTTTGAAAATTTTTGGTGTCAATCTGACAAAAGGAAGCCTAGCTAAAGGGATGGGGAAAGTGATTCCTATCCTAGGTGGAGTCATTTCTGGTGGCTTAACCTTTGCGACCATGAAACCGATGGGAGAAAGATTGCAACAGGAATTGTCCAAGCTAGTCAACTACAATGAAGTGCAATATCAAAGAGACGTTGATACTATCCGAAAAGAGGTCGAAATCATCGAAGGAGAGTAATATGGGATTCATTAAAATTCTAGCTAAGACATACGGGAATTACTTTTTCGTGATGCAAAGCGTCAAAGTCCTGAAGAACATGAAAAAAGATGACAATGCTCTAGTAGGTTTCGGGAAAGTACTGCTTGCTGACAAGCTGATGGATGTCGCCCAGTGGCTCGCAAAACCAGATGATAAGGAATAACTTGAAATGAAAGAAACTAGCAGGAACTCTTCTGCTAGTTTTTTAATCTCTTTCCATATGGTATAATATAAGCAGTAAAATCATTTTATACTCTTCGAAAATCTCTTCAAACCACGTCAGCTTCACCTTGCCGTACTTAAGTACAGCCTGCGGCTAGCTTCCTAGTTTGCTCTTCGATTTTCATTGAGTATTAGAACATACAATGGAGGTCGTCATGGACAATATCATCGATGTATCAATTCCCGTTGCAGAAGTGGTGGATAAGCATCCAGAAGTCTTGGAAATCCTAGTGGAGCTGGGTTTTAAACCACTTGCTAATCCCTTGATGCGCAACACAGTCGGTCGCAAAGTATCGCTTAAGCAGGGTTCTAAACTTGAAGGAACTCCTATGGACAAGATTGTCCGCACACTGGAAGCGAATGGCTATGAAGTGATTGGATTAGACTAATGGCAGATGAACGGATTCATATCCTACGGGATATTTTGCTAGAATTGCACAATGGCGCCTCTCCCGAGTCAGTTCAGGAGCGTTTTGATGCAACCTTTACAGGTGTCTCAGCTATTGAGATTTCCCTCATGGAGCACGAGCTGATGAACTCAGACTCAGGTGTTACCTTTGAAGATGTCATGGAGCTCTGTGATGTCCATGCCAATCTTTTTAAAAATGCTGTTAAGGGCGTTGAAGTGGAGGATACCGAACACCCTGGTCACCCAGTTCGCGTCTTCAAGGATGAAAATCTGGCTCTCCGTGCAGCCTTGATTCGCATTCGGAGATTGTTAGATACCTATGAGACTATGGAAGATGAAGAAATGCTTGTGGAGATGCGCAAGGGTTTGGTCCGTCAAATGGGACTTTTGGGGCAATTTGACATTCACTATCAGCGCAAGGAAGAGCTCTTTTTCCCCATCATGGAGCGTTATGGTCACGATTCACCCCCTAAAGTCATGTGGGGAGTGGATGATCAGATCAGAGAACTCTTTCAGACAGCTCTAGCGACGGCTAAGGCACTACCAGAAGTGTCGATTAACACTGTAAAAGAAGATTTCGAAGCTTTTGCGACAGAGTTTGAAAGTATGATTTTCAAGGAAGAGTCCATCCTCCTCATGATTCTCCTTGAGTCTTTCACCCAGGATGATTGGCTTCAGATTGCGGAGGAGAGCGATGCCTACGGCTATGCCATCATTCGTCCGTCTGAAAAATGGGTGCCAGAACGACAGAGTTTCGTTGAGGAAAAGAGTGCAGAGGAGCCCGTGCAGCTAGACACGGCTGAAGGCCAAGTTCAGCAAGTTATCGATACGCCAGAAGGACAGTTTACCATTACTTTTACCCCTAAGGAAAAGGAAGCGGTTCTGGACTGTCATAGTCAACAGGCTTTTGGCAATGGTTATCTCTCCGTCGAGCAGGCCAACCTCATCCTTAATCACCTTCCCATGGAGATTACCTTTGTCAATAAAGACGATATTTTCCAGTATTACAATGACAATGCGCCAGCTGATGAGATGATTTTCAAACGGACGCCGTCCCAAGTCGGACGCAATGTTGAACTCTGCCATCCGCCCAAGTACCTAGACAAGGTGAAGGCTGTTATGAAAGGTCTTCGTGAAGGGGTCAAGGACAAGTATGAAATGTGGTTCAAGTCTGAGTCGCGAGGCAAGTTTGTTCACATCACCTATGCAGCAGTACACGATGAGAACGGGGAATTCCAAGGCGTGCTAGAGTACGTTCAGGACATCCAGCCCTATCGTGAGATTGATACGGACTACTTCCGTGGATTAGAATAAGGAGAATCAATGAGTTACGAACAGGAATTTATGAAGGAATTTGAAGCCTGGGTTAGTACCCAGATCATGATTAACGACATGGCGCACAAGGAAAGTCAAAAAGTCTACGAGGAAGACCAAGACGAGCGTGCCAAAGATGCTATGATTCGCTACGAAAGTCGCTTGGATGCTTATCAGTTCTTGCTTGGTAAGTTTGAAAATTTCAAGGCAGGCAAGGGATTTCATGATTTGCCAGAAGGATTGTTTGGCGAGAGAAACTACTAATCGTTACAAATTAAAAAGTGCGTATGAACGCACTTTTTCTGTTTATACGTGATGTGTGTGTTTGGTAATCCATTGTTCCATTTTGATATGCAACCAGAATGAATAGATGCCCAAGGTGATGATGGTGAGCAAGAACCACTTGATCCAGTTCCCGAATAATTGAGAACCTGTTCCGTCAAAATAAAGGCGACGTCCATCGATGACAGTGTGCTTAACCTTCCAGTTTTGCATCATACAAACTGCCCATGGTGTAGCGATTCCAACAGTAAATCCCATGATAAGCATGGCTAGGATAGCATGTCCAACGTAGCTCAAAAGACCACCGTCAAAGTAACTTTCGTTATTCATATTGTTCTCCTTATCAGCTTTTTACGTGAATCAGTCTTGCACATTACTGCATATTTTATCAAGAAGTCGAATCATTGTCAAACTAGTTTGAAAGGAAAAAACGGCTAGATTTTTAAGGGGAATCTTATTTCCTTTCTTGATTTTTTCCCAAAATCTTGATAGAATATCTTTATTAAATCCTTGTCAGAGCAGGGATTTTTTATTGAAAGGATTTTATCATGTCAAAGAAACTCCAACGTAAAAAACAATTGCGAAATAGCCTTCGTCGTTCAGATGCATTTTCAACTACAATGACCAAAGTTGTAGAAGAGACCAAAAAAGTCGTGAAACATGCGGAAAAATCTGCTAGCCAAGCAGGAAAAGTTGTCTCTAAAAAAGTGGAACAAGCAGTAGAAGCGACCAAGGAACAGGCTCAAAAAGTGGCGAATTCAGTAGAAGATTTCGCAGCTACTTTGGGTGGCCTCTCAGTAGATCGCGCTAAGACTTTCTATGATGAAGGCATCAAGTCAGCTTCTGACTTCAAAAACTGGACTGAAAAAGAACTCCTTGCCTTGAAGGGAATCGGCCCAGCTACGATTAAGAAATTAAAAGAACACGGCATCAAGTTCAAGTAATTTTTCTTGTTCCTTGCATTTCCGTGAAAAACTTGTTACAATAAAGCCATTAGAGGTGTTTTGGATCCCACATTTTACAGAAAGTGGCGGTGCTGAGAAGTCCACAAATGTGTCAAAACTGGTTGCTGATGATGAAAAATGAAATAAAAGTGTCTTTGTATATCCTTCAAAGACAAGAGTTGCGGGCATCTCTGCCCGAAATTGGGTGGTACCGCGGATAACATATTCGTCCCTGTCATGTAGATGGCAGGGGCATTTTTTTATGGGAAGCGAGGTAGGAAGATGGAGCAAGCACAATTACCAGAACGATTAAAAACCGATCGGCTCGTCTTACGAGTCCGTACAATAGCTGATGCCGAGGATATTCATGCCTATGCTAGTCTGCCAGAAGTTTCCTACCCAGCAGGCTTTCCGCCCGTCAAGACCTTGGAAGATGAGATTTATTATCTGGAGCATATTCTGCCCGAGCGCAATGAAAAGGACAATCTCCCAGCTGGTTACGGCATAGTGGTTAAAGGGACCGATACTATCATCGGCTCTGTTGATTTCCCTCGTCGTCACGAGGATGATGTCTTGGAGATTGGCTATATCTTACATCCAGACTATTGGGGTCGAGGTTATGTTCCGGAAGCGGCACGTACCTTGATTGATTTAGCTTTTAAAGAATTGAACCTACACAAGATTGAACTAACTTGTTTTGGTTACAATGTCCAAAGTCAACGAGTCGCTGAAAAATTAGGCTTTACCCTCGAAGCTCGCATTCGAGACCGCAAAGATGCCCAAGGGAATCGCTGTGACAGTCTCATATATGGCTTGCTGAGGAATGAGTGGGAAGCTCAAGGCCAACGTTAAAGAAACTGTTAGTTGAACTGTTCGAGAAAATCGAACAGTTGGGATGTGTTGAAAAATTTCGAAAGCGAGGTTAGAAGATTGGAAATAAGCCAGATTATTACTCTAATTAGTGGAGCTGGTCTAGGGGCTATCTTGAGTGCAATTTTAGTTTTCGCTAATAATAGTAAAAGAAATCAACTTGATTATATTACTAAAGAACGCTCTGAATGGAGAAAAAGCATAAAGTTAATAATTGTTGATTTGCTAAATGGAGAAAATAGGGAGTCTGCAGTAAATTGTCTTAGAACACAAATCAATCCATATGGCTATTGTAGAAATATTAAATATACTAATGAGTATTACATGAAAGATGGACATATTTGGGATCTTTTAAATGATTTTGATTACTCAGAAGAAAAATCGCAAAAACTCATTCAGTATCTAAGGTTACTCTTGAAATATGATTGGGAACGTTCAAAAAATGAGGTTAGAATTAATAATAATTTCTTATGGAATTTTTTAAGATGGGGATTGATAATTCTAAACTTAATAATGTTATTTTGGGCGGGAAATGTGAATAATGAAGTAAATATGTATTTATCATTATTTTCAGTTATTCTTTTATTTTTGCAACCGTCCCTAATAAAATTGCTATCTAAACTCAATTCTGATTCGCCTAAAGAAAAAACTATTTTAATACTAACCTCCTTAGTTGGGTTTGTATCGCCTCATCTTTATTCACTTTATTTAATATTTATTCTATTGGATTTTTATAATCTATTTAAATTGAATTTTCTGGTAAATATCTTCCTGTTAATTTTTATGTTAATTATAATTTCTTCCGAACTTTTGTTAATTTATCAAATTTTTAATATAGACTATAAATATATTTCTCAAATAAAAAAGATAGAAAAAAATAGGACTGATTTAGAGTTAAAATATTACGAAATTTACAATTTAAATTATAGATTGAAACAAAAATTATGGGATATAAAATATAATATAACAAAAGAAGATGTTAATAAACTAAAAAAAGAACAGATAAAAATACGCAAGAAACTAAATAAGAAATTAAAATAGAAGCTAATTAGGAAACTAATAATTAAGGAGAACACACATGTCTAAAGAACTTTCACCTAAATACAATCCAGCCGAAGTTGAGGCTGGTCGTTACCAAAAATGGCTTGATGAAGATGTTTTCAAGCCTTCAGGCGATAAAAAGGCTAAGCCTTATTCTATCGTCATTCCACCACCAAACGTTACAGGTAAACTTCACCTTGGTCATGCTTGGGATACGACTTTGCAAGATATCATCATCCGTCAAAAACGCATGCAAGGGTTTGATACGCTTTGGCTTCCTGGTATGGACCACGCTGGGATTGCGACTCAGGCTAAGGTTGAGGAGCGCTTGCGTGGTGAGGGCATTACGCGTTACGACCTGGGTCGTGAAAAATTCCTCGATAAGGTCTGGGAATGGAAAGACGAGTATGCCACTACTATCAAGGAACAATGGGGTAAGATGGGCCTCTCTGTAGACTACTCTCGTGAGCGTTTCACTCTTGACGAAGGTTTGTCAAAAGCCGTTCGCAAGGTCTTTGTGGACCTTTACAAGAAAGGCTGGATCTACCGTGGTGAGTTTATCATCAACTGGGACCCAGCAGCTCGAACAGCTCTTTCTGATATTGAGGTTATCCACAAGGACGTGGAAGGTGCCTTCTACCACATGAACTACATGCTAGAAGACGGTTCACGCGCCCTTGAAGTGGCGACTACTCGACCTGAAACTATGTTTGGGGACGTTGCGGTTGCGGTCAATCCAGAAGACCCACGCTACAAGGATTTGATCGGTAAAAATGTCATCCTTCCAATCGCTAATAAACTCATCCCAATCGTTGGGGACGAACACGCAGACCCTGAGTTTGGTACTGGTGTCGTGAAAATCACGCCTGCCCATGATCCAAACGACTTCTTGGTTGGTCAACGTCACAACTTGCCACAAGTCAACGTTATGAACGATGACGGAACTATGAATGAGCTTGCCTTTGAATTTGCGGGCATGGACCGTTTTGAAGCTCGTAAGGCAGTCGTTGCTAAGTTGGAAGAAATTGGTGCACTTGTTAAAATCGAAAAACGTGTCCACAGCGTTGGTCACTCAGAGCGTACAGGTGTGGTGGTTGAGCCACGCTTGTCTACGCAGTGGTTCGTCAAGATGGACCAATTGGCTAAAAATGCCATTGCTAACCAAGACACAGAGGACAAGGTAGAATTTTACCCACCTCGTTTCAACGATACCTTCCTCCAATGGATGGAAAATGTCCACGACTGGGTTATCTCTCGTCAGCTCTGGTGGGGTCACCAAATCCCTGCTTGGTACAATGCTGAGGGTGAAATGTATGTCGGTGAAGAAGCGCCAGAAGGTGACGAATGGACTCAGGACGAAGACGTCTTGGATACTTGGTTCAGTTCTGCCCTTTGGCCATTCTCAACCATGGGCTGGCCTGATGTCGACTCAGAAGACTTTAAACGTTACTTCCCAACTTCAACCTTGGTAACAGGTTACGACATCATCTTCTTCTGGGTGTCTCGTATGATCTTCCAATCTTTGGAATTCACTGGCCGTCAGCCATTCCAAAACGTCCTGATTCACGGTCTCATTCGTGACGAACAAGGACGCAAGATGTCTAAATCTCTTGGTAACGGGATTGACCCGATGGATGTCATCGAGAAATACGGCGCAGATGCCCTTCGTTGGTTCCTTTCAAACGGTTCTGCCCCAGGGCAAGACGTTCGCTTTTCTTACGAGAAAATGGATGCTTCATGGAACTTCATTAATAAAATCTGGAACATCTCTCGCTACATCCTCATGAACAATGAAGGCTTGACCCTTGAGCAAGCAACTGCCAATGTGGAAAAAGTTGTTAACAAGGAAGCTGGAAATGTCACAGACCGCTGGATTCTCCACAACCTCAACGAAACCATCGGAAAAGTTACTGAAAACTTTGACAAGTTTGAGTTTGGTGTAGCTGGACACATCCTCTACAACTTCATCTGGGATGAATTTGCGGACTGGTATGTGGAGTTGACCAAGGAAGTCCTTTATAGCGATAACGAAGAAGAGAAAGTCATCACACGTTCTGTTCTCCTTTACACTTTGGATAAGATCCTTCGCCTCCTTCACCCAATCATGCCATTCGTGACAGAGGAAATCTTTGGACAAATCTCAGAAGGCTCTATCGTTACAGCAGAATACCCAACTGTTAACCCAGCCTTTGAAGACCTTGCTGCTCACACTGGCGTGGAAAGTCTCAAAGACTTGATCCGTGCTGTTCGGAATGCGCGTGCGGAAGTAAACGTAGCACCAAGCAAGCCAATCACCATCCTTGTTAAGACAAGCGATAGCGACTTGGAAGCCTTCTTTAACAGCAATGTCAACTACATCAAACGCTTCACAAATCCAGAACACTTGGAAATCGCATCAACCATCCCTACACCTGAACTCGCAATGTCAAGCGTCATCACAGGAGCAGAAATCTACCTGCCACTGGCAGACCTCCTCAATGTCGAAGAAGAATTGGCTCGTCTCGACAAGGAACTGGCTAAATGGCAAAAAGAACTGGATATGGTTGGTAAGAAGCTCTCTAACGAACGCTTCGTAGCCAACGCCAAACCAGAAGTTGTCCAAAAAGAACGCGACAAACAAGCCGACTACCAAGCCAAATACGACGCGACCGTCGCACGTATTGATGAAATGAAGAAATTGGTGAAATAAACACAGTAACACGGTGGTAAGCCGTGTTTTTTGGTATAATAGTAATTGAGTATACTTTTATTAAGAAATGGAGAAGCAATGTCCTTAGTAGATGAAATCAACAAAAAAGAACTAAATTATTGGGATTTTTCAGATGTTGTTTCTACTGGAATTCATAAAATTAGTGCTTATCCAGCTACTATGGTTCCAGATATGCAAAACGAATTAATTAAATTAATAAAAAGTGAAGATAAATCGGTTCAAAATATATTAGACCCGTTCCACGGATCAGGAGTAACTCTAGTTGAGGGGATGAAAAATGGTTTAACTCCAATAGGAATTGATATCAATCCTTTAGCTAATTTAATTACTTTAGTAAAATTACAAGGTGTCAATAAAAAACAAATCAAACTCTCTAACAATAGAATAATTAAACTGTTACGTAAAGAATCCTTCGAGTTTGAAATGCATGATTTCTATAATATCAATAAGTGGTATAGAGAAGATTTTATTGAAACTCTTAGTAAAATTAGATCGGCAATCCAAAGGGAAAGATATAAAAATATAAGACAGTATTACTGGGTTTGTTTAATAAATATTTTGAAAAAATACAGTAATACTCGTAGCTCTACTTTTAAATTACATGTAAAAACACAAGAAGATATTGATTCGATGTCCAATGATATCATTGAGGATTTTATAAAAAATATTGAGAAATCATTTGTTTTTCTTCCAAATATTATTCAATATGACAAAAAAAATCTTTATATAGGAAAAGCTGAGGACATATTATCAGAATTTGAAAATGGGACAGTTGATTTAATTTGTACATCTCCACCATATGGCGATAATCCAACTACAGTAACTTATGGTCAGTATTCTATACTTCCTCTATATTGGATTGATAAGTCGGATTTAGGGAAATTTGATGAACAGCTAATTGCAAATTATTCTAGTATTGATTCTAATAGTTTAGGTGGAAACCAAAGAGTCAGAAGTAGTTTTGAATCTTCTATTCTCAATAATTTTTTACCTAGAATTGATGAAAAAAAACAAAATAAAGTGAAAAATTTTGTGTTAGATTACCTAAATGTAATGTCTGAACTTGTACGTGTCTTAAAGGTGGGAAAATATATAGTTTTGACTCTTGGAGATCGAAGAGTAGATAATCAAGTGGTTCCCCTGTCAGCTATCACAGCGGAATATCTGGAATCTAATGGATTTATTTTAGAAAAAGCTATTACCAGAAATATTCCTAAAAAAAGAATGCCAAGAAAAGTTTCAAAGGTTGGTGGTAATTCTGTAGAGTCCATGAATCAGGAACACGTTTTAATCCTCAAAAAGGTAGAAAATAGGTGATTTAATGAATAAAAAAGAAGTAAATTTAACTATTGATTCTAGAATCATTAGTCATTTAGGTGAAGCTTTAATTGATAATGAGAAAATAGCCTTGCTAGAATTAATAAAAAATGCATCGGACGCGGATGCTAATTATTGTAATATTGAAATTGATACTCTTTATCAATCCGAGCATGGCCAGGGACGCATTATTATTGAAGATGATGGTAATGGCATGACTCCATATATTATTGAGAATGCTTTTTTAAAAATAGCTACTTCTTTTAAATCAAATCATCAGAAGGTTTCTCCCAAATTCAAAAGGCAAGCACAGGGGAATAAGGGGATTGGTCGATTATCCTTGAACCAACTGGGAAAATTCATTTCTGTCGATACTAAGGTTGATTTGGAACTCCCCAAGTATTTTTCACCGGAAGAATTACGAACTGTTTTAGGTTATGATACAGAAAATGATTTCTCAAATGATAATGATTTTTATTATTATCATATTGAAATCGACTGGGAACGTTATAGCAAAAGTAATGAATCAGTTGAAGATGTTAAACTTGATTTGCAAGCATTACCATTTAATGAGTTTACTTTTAATCATAAAAAAAATCATGGAACTAGAATAGAAGTGTTAGGTCTGAAAGGAATTGATTTCTGGCAAAGCACTCAAACGCAGAAAGAAATTGAACAAGATGTTTTAGAATTTTTAAATCCTTATCTAGATGAAAGGTATAATTTTTATGTAAAGATAAACTTAGATAGTAGAGTTTTTACAAGTAATAATTATGATATTTCTGATATAGAAAATAATTTTCTTTCAAAAGTGGATTTTACTTTTGATTCAAATAAGAAATTAATAAATCTAAATATAGTTAGAAGTAAAAGATATATCGATTATAAAGTTGAACAATTAATTTCAGAATTAAGAAATTGGGAACTTGAGAAAGAAAATGAACCACCATATAAAGAATATTATAAAGAATGGGAGAAAGAAGCGATAATTATTAATTTATCTAGTTTGACACAAGCAAATATTTCTTTGCCAAAAGTTAAATTTGATAAGTTTTTAACCTATTCTGAAGAAATTAAAGACGAAAAACTGGAAGAGAAAAAATCGAAAGAGATGTTTTTCCTGCCAGGTGATTTTAGAGGATCGATCTATGGTTTTGATCTATCTTCAAATAGTCCGATTTCTAAAAATTTCAGAAAAGTTTTGGAGGAAATTAAGGGCGTAAAAATATATAGAAATAATTTTAGAATATTTCCTTATGGTAGTAAAAACAATGATTGGTTAGAAATGTCTGATTTTAACCTGAGATCTAAAGGCGTTGTATTTAGGCAACATTCTTCTACAGGCTTCTTCAACATTGATGGAGAACAAAACTTAGAGCTTCTAAAAGAGTTAACCAACAGACAGGGGCTAGTGTTAGATAACTATGGTACAAATTTTATTCTTATTGCTAAAGAACTTATTTATAAGACGATAGCTAAAAAGGATCAAGACTTCTCTAAATATTTTAGCTTTTCAAGAAAAAATATTAGTAAACTTTCAAAAGGTCAGACTATAGAAATTGCGGGAATTACATTCAGGAAACAAGCAAACGCTTTAGATCAAACTGAGAATAAAGCGAATCTTCTAATACAAGAATTTGACAATTTGGATGATAATGAAAAGAAAAATGAATTAATCTCACTTCAAGAATCAACCAGGAATATACGAAATGCAGTCAGCTTAAAAGAAAAACAATTAGCAGAGCTCGGAGCTCATATAGATGAGTTTGCACCAATTATGGGAGCAACCATCATAGCAGAGACTTTATCTCATGAGATCATCAGACTATCTAATAGTATAAAATCTAGCTCCTCAAAAGCCAGGAATGCAGTTTTTAATGATAATAAAGAAGAAGCTATTTTGAATCTAAATAGGCTTGATTCCAGTAATAAGTTTTTAGTTCGTTATGCTTCATTACTAGATGTAAATTCGTATTCTAGAAGAAGACGCTATTCTGTAGAATCCATAAAGGAAAAGCTTGAAGAGATTTTAAAAAATACTCCATTATTGACTTACGGAAAGACAACTGTGAATGTTGAAATTACTGGGAATGATTTTAAAGCAAAAATTATTAGTGATAGCTTTAAAATTATCATTGAAAATTTAGTTATCAATTCGACGTATTGGCTGGATAAGATGAATATCAGTAATTCTTTACTAACTTTTAAACTTGATAATGATTTAGGAAAATTATTTGTGTTTGATAATGGAATTGGTATAGATAAATCTGTTGAAAATCATCTATTCGATGAATTTGTAACCAATAAACCCGATAATGATGGTAGAGGTATGGGATTATATATTGTAACTACATTGCTAAATGAATTTGGGGCAACAATTACTTTGGACGATGAAAGGAATCAATATGGTAATCTTTATAAATTTATAATCACATTCCCGGATGAAGAGGTATAATTTGATGAGCGATAAATTTAAAGACTATGGTGTATCGACAATTATTGCAATTGATGATAGCTTTCGTGAAATTAAGGATGATGACTTACTTTCAGATTTTGATAAAGAAACAATAGATCCTTTAACAAATTATTTTTATGATACATTTTCTGAATATACAGTCAAAAAGTATTCTGAAGAGATAGACTCTAATTTTAAGTACAAGTTGAGCCGTGAGATAAACACGCAAGAGAAATATTCATGTTTTAAATCAACTGGCATTCCCTTTAAAGCAATAGTTGCTGATTTTGAACTAATTAAAGGAACTATTGAAGATATTAATGGAACAGATAAATCTCGGAAACATTTGATACTTCTTGATAGAACACTTCAGGAGGATGCAGGAGGAGCAATAATTGATAATCTTTTTGTTGACGTTTTGAAGTTCATACATAGTAAACTTCGAGAAAAAAATTTATTGCTTTTAATCTATACTGATTCTACTACACCTGATAAATTAAAAAGTTTTGAAGGAGCTAAAGAATATTTAAGAAGTCTAGGATTAGACGAAAGTGTTGCTGAACAATTAGTTCTTCATTTTAATTATGTTCAAAAGACAGAAGAATTAACAGAAGATTTCTTTGATAATATATTGAAATCTCAGAAAGCTAATTATGTCAGTGAATACAAAAATATATTTGAAGAATCATATAGTAAGTTAACTGAGCGACTTTGGCAGTTGAATCAAAATCAAGTGTTGTTTTATTATGATTATATTAACGAAGGTCAGCATGTAGACAGTATTATTTACGAGACTTTTTTAACTAAATTTAAACAAGTTTATTCAGACACTTTTAATGATGTAAATAATCATAAAGAACTGATTAATCCAATAAGAAGATCAATGCAACAAAGTGTCCAGTCTGTTCAGAAAAAAAGTAAACTACTTCGATTTTTAAAAGAACTTGATTTAGGACTAACTTCCAATGATAGATTAAGAAAAATTCCAGCGAGTTCGGATATATCTTTTGGAGATGTTATAAAGATTGGTATGAAATACTATTTAATAGTAAGCCAAGATTGTGATATGACTATCAGAGATGACGATAATCGAAAGTTGTCGAATTTTCAATTAGTTGAAATTGAAGATACGAGAGAGAAAGTTACTGAAAAAATGCTATCTGCTAAGTTAAAAGCTTTGGGGGATGATGGTAATACCGATTACTCTATTGTTAAAGAAGCTTTGAAAAAATATGGTCTTTCTCCAGAGAGTATTGACAAAGTGGTTAATCGTCAAACTCCTAAAAGGGAATTAGGAGATGTTCAAATAAACGAGCTAGTACTTTATAATGGTTTTAAAGAAACAAAGGATTTTAAGATATATTTGATGGATTGTATTTGGCTAGATGCATTGCTACTTAAAGTAAGCGATCATGGAATAATTCTTTCTGAAGAAAACATATTGAATTCTCACGAGATAAGGTATGCAACTAGGAATTATTTAAATGACAAATTTAAAACCCTGATTGATAGAATAGGAGAGAACAGTTCGCAAGAAGTTGTCGATAGAATATTTAAATATATTTTTAACGATATCGCTATTGAATGTGAGCCTATTTTTTCTGATACCCAGGAAACAGAAAAAGCTAAACTTACTGGATTTATTTTGAAAAACATTGAGCGTATTGGTAGATTAGATAGACTTGATGCTATGAAAATTTTTAAATCCATTGTAGAACATGAAGGTAGAATACCTGATATTCATACTCTATTAATTTAGTTATACTTAGTAAAGGAACAAACATGACAAATTCTGTAAGTTCGAACCGACCTGAGAAGTACAACATTGCAGCCTTCTTCTCAGGTGTTGGGGGAATTGAGTTGGGGTTTGAACAGACCAACGAGTTCAGAGTGGTGTATGCCAATGAATTCGATAAGTATGCGCGTCAGACTTATCAGTTAAACCATCCAGATACCTATTTGGATGGCCGTGATATTCACGATGTTCAGCCAGAGGATATTCCGGCTGAGCGCGTGGATGTGATTATGGGAGGTTTCCCTTGTCAGGCTTTTAGTATTGCGGGGTATCGCAAAGGCTTTGATGATGATCGTGGTGATCTTTTCTTTGAGTTGCTTCGCATGATTGAGGGGCGTAAACCTCGCGCAATTTTCATCGAAAACGTCAAGAACATGGTCGGTCATGACCATGGCAATACCTTCAAGGTTATTCGTGAAGCCTTGACTGAGAACAACTACTTCATCAAGTGGAAGGTTCTCAACGGGAAAGACTATGGAAATATCCCACAAAACCGTGAGCGTATATACATCGTTGGTTTTGATACCAAGGAAGCTTATGACTTGTTTGAGTTTCCAGAGGAAATCAAGCTGACTACAACTCTTCAAGACGTCATTAACTTCGGCGATAAGCTAGACGAGGTATACTACTACCGTGAAGGCAAGCAAAATTTCTATGACCAGTTGAAGTTTGAAGTGACTAGTCAAGATACGGTTTACCAGTGGCGCCGTCAGTATGTCCGTGAAAATAAGAATGGCGTTGTCCCTACCCTCACAGCAAATATGGGAACAGGTGGACACAACGTTCCATTGATTTTGACAGACAGTGGGGAGATTCGCAAGTTAACTCCTAAAGAAACCTTTAATGTCCAAGGCTATCCCAAATCCTTTAAAATCCCAGAAGGGGTTTCCAATGGTCAGCTCTACAAGCAGGCTGGAAATAGCGTAGTCGTTCCTGTGATTAAACGCATCGCGGAAAATGTTGCCAAGGCCTTAAACGAAAGCCAAGGGCAATCTCAACTTGACCGCTCTGGGAAATTCGCCATTATCTACACTAAGATGAACGGCCAGTTTGAAGGGCAATCCTATGTCAAGGATTTTGTGGATAGCTATGATCAAGCTCTGGAAAGAATCAAGTCTTATGATGATGGTTTAGCGGTTCTGTCAGACGAAGAGTATTTGAGACTTGTAAAAAAACAAGGCAAACTCGAATTTTACAGTATTAATTAACGAATATATAAGAGGATTAGTGAAAAACTAATCTTCTTTTGATATACTGAGAATAGAAAAGAGGGTGCTTATGTGGGAACATCTAAAGTCTGAACAAAAAGAAAAATACAAAACATTAATTACTAACTTCGCTAGTTTGAGCCAAGCTTTCTCTCAAAAGGCAGAATCCGAAGACGAGGGACAAACAGAACATTTTGTCGCTCCGATTGTCAACTCCAAATTTCAGGAGACTGTTTTTCAAAAAGCCTTTAATGCCGTAGGGGAAGATATCGCCAATACTTCCTATGATGCTTCTGTCGTTGTGGATGAAAATCATAAATACCTAGTGGGTATCAAGTCTTTTGGAATTAATTCTGGAGACCAAAAAATCGCTCAGTTCAAGAAAGATTCTCAATCTTGGACAGAATTGTTGGGTGATATCAAGTTTCATGCGGATATTTCAGCTGATAAAGAGGCTGCAGACAAGGAAAATTATCAACGCTATGAAGAGTTAGCACGAAAGATTGCGACCTTGAGAAACCAGAGAATCGAATCTTCTAAGGCACAGATCAAGGGATTTAGCTCTGACTCGGTCAATGTTGAAGCTGTTTATCACGTTCTGATGCCGACACCAAAGGGAGAAAATCCGAAGATTTTTGTTGGGGAAAAATCTTATTTACCAGTCGATATTGATAATCTGGTCATTGAAGGATCAACTACCAAAAACAATCCAACCAATTTCCGATTTACAGATGGGCAACACCACTACAAGTACACAGCAGCTGACAGCCAGCTCCACATGACTTTTAATAATAAAGATATTGTGGTAGATACTTGGGACGTTCATTACATCGAAGATCCTTTTTCTCTCTTTGAAAATCTTCATTTGCTAACAGCTGAAAAGGAACAATCCCATATCTTAGAAACGGTGTCTTGGGTTATCACAGACAAACATGGAAATGTAAAAGAAAGCTCTGGTTTCAATGCCTTTAACGGTGGTTCAAAAGTAGACAAAAAATACCGTCTTCCACGGATTCTAAAGATTCAGGATAAATTCAAGGACAATTTAGCTCCAGAAGAACTAGCTTTTGTGACTTTTTCTTTAAAAGAACTCCTCTTGAAAAAGTGGACTAGTAAGGAAAAAAATAAGATGAAGGCTATTCGTGAGGACTTGATTCACTTTGTCCACGAGACTGGCAACAAAAAACTCATTAAAGAAATTGAGCAGTTAGTGTATCGTCCAGTTGGCGAAGTTTACATTCCTCTGCCTGACTCCAAGAACTTTCATGACAAAAGGCCAGACTTCTTTGGTCCTGGATTTGGGACTTTTGAACCCGGCACTAAAAAACTAGCTCTACCGAAAGAGGAAAGAACCTTTAAGCTACGCTTCTTATCTTCTGGAGATGTTATCAATGCCTATATCAACCAAGAAGCTGGCAAGGCGATTCAATCCACTGATAAGCAAGAAATTCTTGGGAATTGGATTTTGCGTGGCGTTTTCCAGTTGAAGGAACGAGAAGTCTTGACAGGTCAACGACTCAATGAGCTGGAAATCAATGGCATACGATTGACCAAATTTAAAAATGGTGAAATTGGTATTGAATTTATCTGGATTGATACCGAAAACCCACCTAGCGACACCATCGGCTGGGTCGCAAATAAATAAAAAGTCCTGTCACTTTCTCCCATTTAACCTTTGACTATTCCGCAAAATTATCGTACAATAAAGAGTACATGATAAAATGAGGTCAGAGTCTGTTCGCTCTGGCGATAGTAGTAAAAATGAGGAGAAACGCTTTGGAATTAGAAGTATTTGCTGGGCAAGAAAAAAGTGAACTATCTATGATTGAGGTAGCGCGTGCTATCTTGGAACTTCGTGGTCGTGATCATGAGATGCATTTTAGCGATCTTGTAAACGAAATTCAAAACTACCTTGGAACATCAAACAGCGATATCCGCGAAGCTTTGCCTTTGTTCTACACAGAGTTGAACTTTGACGGTAGCTTCATCTCTCTTGGAGACAACAAATGGGGGCTTCGTTCATGGTATGGTGTGGACGAAATCGACGAAGAAATCATCGCTCTTGAAGAAAGTGACGACGATGAAGTAGCACCAAAAGCTAAGAAAAAACGCGTCAATGCCTTTATGGATGGTGATTCAGATGCCATTGACTACAATGCGGATGATCCAGAAGACGAAGATGCATACGAAGCAGATCCAGCTCTTTCATACGATGATGAAAATCCAGATGATGAGAAAAATGAAGTGGAAGCTTACGATGCAGAAATCAACGAAATCGCTCCTGATGACTTGGGTGAAGATGTGGATCTCAACGAAGAAGACGACGAGTTTTCTGACGATGATGCTGAAACGAGTGAAGAAGAGTAAAAGACTTCACAAAGGAGATCGCCTGATCTTCTTTTTTGTTACTTGGGCAAAGTAGTTGAGCAGGTCATCCGTTTGGATGCGGATCTTTAGTTGGTTTTCTGAAAACAATCTCCTTTTTTCATGTTTTACCAATTCGGGTTGACAAATGTTCTGCTTTGAGGTATTATATTGTTCGGGCACCTCTTTTAGAGGTCGGGGCTCCCTAGTTGCTAGGGAGCTATTTTTGTTTTTCAGGAAGTTTTTCTTGAAATGTTGTTATTCATAAGGGTCTTGTTTTCTATGTCCCCTCGTAGTCAACAAGGCCTTGAGCATTTTAGAAAGAGGAATCTATGTCTACGAAATATATTTTTGTAACTGGTGGTGTGGTATCGTCTATTGGGAAAGGGATTGTCGCAGCAAGTCTGGGGCGTCTCTTGAAAAATCGTGGTCTCAAAGTGACTATTCAGAAGTTTGACCCTTATATCAATATCGATCCGGGAACCATGAGTCCTTACCAGCACGGGGAAGTCTTTGTGACTGATGATGGGGCTGAGACAGATTTGGACTTGGGTCACTATGAACGTTTCATCGATATCAATCTCAACAAATATTCCAACGTGACAACTGGGAAAATTTACAGTGAAGTTCTTCGTAAGGAGCGCCGTGGCGAGTACCTTGGGGCAACTGTCCAAGTCATTCCTCATATCACAGATGCTTTGAAAGAAAAAATCAAGCGTGCCGCTGTAACGACTGACTCGGATGTCATTATCACAGAGGTTGGTGGAACCGTTGGGGATATCGAGTCCTTGCCATTTCTAGAGGCTCTTCGTCAGATGAAGGCAGATGTGGGTGCAGATAATGTCATGTACATCCATACAACCTTGCTTCCTTACCTCAAGGCTGCTGGTGAGATGAAGACCAAGCCAACTCAACACTCTGTAAAAGAATTGCGTGGTTTGGGAATCCAGCCAAATATGTTGGTCATTCGTACGGAGAAACCAGCTGGTCAAGGAATTAAAAACAAACTAGCTCAGTTCTGTGATGTGGCACCAGAAGCTGTTATCGAGTCTTTGGATGTTGAACACCTTTACCAAATTCCATTGAACTTGCAGGCACAAGGTATGGACCAAATTGTTTGTGACCATTTGAAACTAGATGCACCAGTAGCGGATATGACAGAGTGGTCAGCCATGGTGGATAAGGTCATGAACCTGAAAAAACATGTCAAGATTTCCCTTGTCGGTAAGTATGTTGAGTTGCAAGATGCCTACATCTCAGTGGTTGAAGCCTTGAAACACTCTGGTTATGCCAACGACGCAGAAGTGAAGATTAATTGGATCAACGCCAATGATGTGACAGCAGAGAATGTAGCAGAGCTCTTGTCGGATGCGGACGGAATCATCGTACCAGGAGGTTTTGGTCAACGTGGTACAGAAGGAAAAATCCAAGCCATCCGCTATGCGCGTGAGAATGATGTTCCAATGTTGGGTGTCTGCTTGGGAATGCAGTTGACTTGTATCGAGTTTGCTCGCCACGTTTTGGGTCTTGAAGGTGCCAATTCTGCAGAGCTTGATTCTGATACAAAATACCCTATCATTGATATCATGCGTGATCAGGTTGATGTTGAGGATATGGGTGGCACCCTTCGTTTGGGACTTTATCCGTCTAAGTTAAAACGTGGTTCTAAAGCAGCGGCTGCTTATCACAATCAAGAAGTAGTGCAACGCCGTCACCGTCAGCGTTATGAGTTTAACAACGCCTTTCGTGAACAGTTTGAGGCAGCAGGTTTTGTCTTCTCAGGAGTTTCTCCAGACAATCGTTTGGTAGAAATTGTGGAAATTCCTGAAAATAAATTCTTTGTGGCTTGTCAGTATCACCCTGAACTTTCCAGTCGTCCAAACCGTCCAGAAGAACTCTACACTGCCTTTGTTACTGCAGCAGTTGAAAATAGCAACTAGTTATCTTCTAATCTCTGAGAATAATCTCAGAGGTTTCTTCTAGCATATTTAGGATAAGATTTGCAAAAAAATAGATAGTGATATAATTAATATAATAATTCCTAAGGAGGATATACAATGAAAAAAATCACACTATTTTGTTTGTCTCTAGCAGGTTTAGCTTTACTGGCTTTCCCTCATTCAGGAAAAGCATTCGAATTGGAAGAAGAATGGGTTATTAAGGGTGGGGTTAAGTATCAAGATGGCAAAATTCTTCGATTTAATAATGGCCATGAAGTAGATATCAAAGTCTTGGATTTGCCAAAAACTGAGAAAATCGAGTGGATGGTCAGTCTCAATGGTCAAGATCAGACAGTCAATTTCCTAGGCCAAGAAAAGGACAAGTCTATGGTCGGTACAGAGGGGCGTTACCTGAATTTCTACGTACCTTATGGCTATAGAGGAGATATCAAGGTCGAGGCCAAGAGTGGAAATGAAGTAAAGACCTGGTCCTCTAAAGTGGTAGATGATGTATATAATGGTGAGAAAAGTGGCTACTACCGTATTGAAGAATCAAAAGACCATTACACCTACCTTGATACAAAATGGGACTATCAAACCAAGACCTACACTGCTACCTTACCAGAGACTATCAATGGTCAAAAAGTTTATGCTTGGAAAGACCATGACAATGGTGAGTTAAAACTTACAAAACCAGAATCGATCAGTCATTCCTACAAGGGGGGAGGACCCTTCCGAGAACTTTATCCGATTGTAAAAGCAGAAAGCTGGCTAAAATCAGACCAAAATTGGTATTATCAAAAACAAGGCCAACTAGTTCAAAATGCTTGGGTTAAAGACAATGGAACTTGGTACTTTATGAATGATAAAGGGATTATGTTTAATCAAACTTGGCTCTATCAAGGTGGCAACTGGTATGCCTTTAAATCATCAGGAGCTATGATTGCTAATGATTGGCTTTACGACCAAGGCAAGTGGTACTATTTATCAACTTCAGGCTCTATGAAAGCAAGCACTTGGATTTTTGACAAGGGAGAATGGTATTATGTAAGTTCTTCTGGTGCCATGATTGCGAATGATTGGGTCAAAGACAATGGTAAGTGGTATTATCTAGCTTCATCAGGTAAGATGCTTCGCAATACCTACACACCAGATGGCTACTACGTTGGCAACTCAGGCGCTTGGCAATAAGAATAATACTCTGCGAAAATCTCTTCAAACTACGTCAGCGTCGCCTTACCGTAGGTATGGTTACTGACTTCGTCAGTTCTATCCACAACCTCAAAACACTGTTTTGAGCAACCTGCGGCTAGTTTCCTAGTTTGCTCTTTGAGTATAAGAAGTCCTTTTCCTTTAAGGAAGGGGCTTTTTACTTGCTTTTCTACGGCTTCCCTATTTGTCCTAGAGCCCTTTTTGTGTTACAATGAATGGTATGAAAGCTAAGAAATTATGGATGACTGGCTTGACTGTGGCTGGTCTAAGTGCCCTTGCTTTGGGGGCTAAAAAAGCAGCAGATAATCACAAGCTCATGAAGACTCAGGAAGAGTTGACCGCTATCGTGCGCGAACTTTTCTCAGATATGGATGAGATTGCGACTCTCTATGTTCAAGTCTACGAAAGTAGTCTAGAGCGACTTGTCGGAGGAGTCATTTTCGAGGATGGTCGTCACTATACCTTTGTCTATGAAAATGAAGACATGGTCTATGAGGAGGAAGTCTTATGATAATTCCTAGTAGTATAGAAGAACTAGCAGGTTTTGTCGAGCAAGATGGCAAGAAGGTCTTTCTTTTTGTGGCGGACTGGTGTGGCGATTGTCGTTATATCTATCCTGCCTTGCCAGAGATTGAGGAGACAAATCCAGAGTTCACCTTTATTCGAGTGGACCGAGACCAGTATCTGGATCTAGCCAAACTCTGGGATGTGTACGGGATTCCTAGCCTTGTTGTGCTAGAAAAGGACAAGGAAATCGGCCGATTTGTCAATCGCGACCGTAAAAGCAAGCAACAAATTAACGACTTTTTAGCAGGACTAAAATAGGAGAAAAAGGAAACAATGATTTTTACATATAATAAAGAGCATGTTGGCGATGTCCTTATGATCATCGTGAAAAATAGCGGAGATGCCAAGTTGGATGTGGAGCGCAAAGGTAAGGTAGCCCGTATTTTCCTCAAAGAAAATGGAGAAACAGTGGCTTGGAATATTTTCGAAGTTTCAAGTTTCTTTGAAATTGCAGAGCGTGGTCAAGTCTTTTTGACAGATGAGCAAGTAGCACGTTTGAACCAAGAATTGCAGGCGGAAGGCTTTGTGGAAGAAATTGTCAATGACAAGGAACCTAAGTTTGTTGTCGGTGAAATTGTCGAGATGGTAGCTCATCCTGATAGTGATCACCTCAACATCTGCCAAGTTGCAGTCGCAAGTGACAAGACAGTGCAAATCGTTGCAGGGGCTCCTAATGCGCGTATCGGTTTGAAAACTATTGTCGCTCTTCCTGGAGCGATGATGCCAAAAGGCAACCTCATTTTCCCAGGCGAACTTCGTGGTGAGAAGAGTTTTGGGATGATGTGCAGCCCTCGTGAATTGCATCTACCAAATGCTCCGCAAAAACGTGGGGTTATTGAATTATCAGAAGACCAAGTTGTCGGAACTCCATTTGACCCAGCCAAACACTGGACTGCCTAGGAAATTGTCGGTATTTGATACACCAGATAGAGGGGATAAGATGGCGAAAAATGTAGTGATTACAGGAGCGACCTCAGGAATCGGTGAAGCGATTGCGCGTGCTTATCTGGAGCAGGGGGAGAATGTCGTTCTAACAGGGCGACGGACAGACAGACTAGAGACCCTCAAGTCAGAGTTTGCAGAAACGTTTCCAAATCAAACAGTTTTGACCTTTCCACTGGATGTGACGGATATGACTATGGTCAAGACTGCTTGCTCCGATATATTGGAAACGATAGGTCAGATTGATATTTTGGTCAATAATGCCGGACTGGCTCTTGGCTTGGCTCCCTATCAAGACTATGAAGAGTTGGATATGTTGACCATGTTGGATACCAATGTCAAGGGTTTGATGGCGGTTACTCGCTGTTTCTTGCCTTCCATGGTTGCGGCAAATCAAGGACATATCATCAATATGGGCTCTACTGCAGGAATTTATGCCTATGCGGGTGCAGCTGTTTATTCAGCGACCAAGGCTGCAGTTAAGACTTTTTCAGATGGTCTGCGAATCGATACCATTGCGACAGACATCAAGGTGACCACCATTCAGCCAGGGATTGTCGAAACAGATTTCTCAACCGTACGTTTTCATGGAGACAAAGAGCGGGCTGAGGCGGTCTATCAGGGAATCGAAGCCTTGCAAGCTCAGGATATTGCAGACACAGTGGTCTATGTGACCAGTCAGCCCCGTCGTGTGCAGATTACAGATATGACCATTATGGCCAATCAACAGGCGACAGGTTTCATGGTTCATAAAAAATAAAAAATTTCTTCGAAAAGTTACAAGTTTCTGTAACTTTTTTTGATTTCCTGCGAATAGATAAGTAGGAGGAAGAAAATATGTATAATAAAGTTATCTTGATCGGGCGCTTGACGTCTACACCAGAATTGCACAAAACCAACAATGACAAGTCAGTAGCGCGTGCAACTATCGCTGTGAACCGTCGTTACAAAGACCAAAATGGGGAACGTGAAGCTGACTTTGTCAATCTTGTTCTTTGGGGGAAATTGGCTGAAACCTTGGCAAGCTACGCAACCAAAGGTAGTCTTATCTCTGTGGATGGAGAACTTCGTACCCGTCGCTTTGAGAAAAATGGTCAAATGAACTATGTGACTGAAGTTCTTGCCACAGGATTCCAACTTTTGGAAAGCCGCGCCCAACGTGCTATGCGTGAAAATAACGCTGGACAGGATTTGGCGGATTTGGTTTTGGAAGAGGAGGAATTGCCATTTTAATACTCTTCGAAAATCTCTTCAAACCACGTCAGCTTGACCTTGCTGTAGGTATAGGTAACTGACTTGGTCAATCTTATTTACAACCTCAAAACTGTGTTTTTAGCAGCCTGCGGCTAGCTTCCTAGTTTGCACTTTGATTTTCATTGAGTATAAACATTAAAAAGTCTGAGTTGGTCTCAGGCTTTTTATCTTGTCAAAGTCAGACTTTTTTCTTGACTATTTCTGACCAAGTGATACAATAGAACTATGA
>CAUPXG010000014.1:0-37910 GCA_963515155.1 Streptococcus oralis
GCCAATTCATAAAACTCAGCCTTGCCACCTTCCCAGACTAATTTGACGTCTAGAAGAGAGCCACCATTTCGGATAGCGAATGTTTGGAGACTTGATGTAATATCACCGAGGTCTGTCCAACTGTCTTGACCATCCTTGAGTGTTCTAGCAAGAACACGTGCTTGCGCTCCTTCAGGGAGACTAGAAACAAGACGAAGGTGGTTAGCTTTGGTTGGTTCAGACAAGTGATACACCAATTCGCCCTTGTCTTTTTCAGACTTGTAGCTGGTCAAGACTTTGCCGTCTACAAGATTATTATAAAGGTTGCCTTGGCTTTCTCCACTACTTCCTTCTACTGTTGGATCATTGATTGGTTTGACAAATTCACCATCGTTGATGACCAATTCTGTAAAGCCTACAAAACGGGCATCATAGTCTGCTGTATAGAGGACACGGAGATAGTTAGCTTTAACTGGTGTCGTCAATTCACCTTCGATGTAGCGATTTCCTGGCATTTTAGAATCATGTGTCCAACCATCTGTCAATGAATCATCATGTGTGCTATTGGCCACACCATCTCCTACTGTAACGACATCAGTCCAAGTTTTACCGTCTTGGCTGACTTGAATCTTACCATCACGAAGATAGTTTTGAGTTCCGTCTTGGATGTAAGCTCTAATCTTCTTGATGGTGCGTTCGCTACCAAGTTTCAAGGTTACGTGGCCATCTTTATGGGCATAGTCTGAAAACTCAACGAAGTTGTTGTAAACACCGTCAAACAGTTGATCTAGGTTGTTCAGTTTACGAACATCATTGCTTCCGTATGTTGGATGAATGCCCATAGTTGTAGATTCTAGTTTGGTTGGTTGTACTTCTTTGGTTGTCACAAGGAGAGAAGTGGCTGTCACAGCTTGTTCCTGATCTGTTTTATTGACCAGACGAACATAACGAACCAAGTGGCTCACTACAGATCTGTCTGTCAACTGGCTAGCTGGTGTCCACTCTTGCGCATTTGCAGAGTACTCTAGAGTAAGAGCAGTGTTGACCTGACCTTTGAGCTGGATGCTCTTGATTTGATGGATACGGTCAAGCTTCATTCCTAGATAGCTATGAGCAGGGAGTTTGGTTCCAGCTGGAATTTGAAGCTCGTAACTGCCCAAGCTATCCACTACTGGTGTTTCCTTCAAGGATTCCACGTTGGTGTCCGTTAACTCACTGTTTCCAGAGCGTGTCTCAACAGAGAAGTCCTGGATACGCCACCAGAGGTCGAGGGCCTTGGTATTGCGTACTCGGATATAACGAGCATTGATTGCTCTAGTCACTTCCTTGGTTTGCTCACCTGACAAGCGATCGAGTTCCTGCCAAGTAGTACCATCTGTAGAATACTCCAGTACACCTGCAGCAAGTTTATCACCCGTTCCTTGGCGAAGACGAACTTTAGTGACTGACTTGACTTCACCGAGGTCCAGTTGTCCCCAAGCATCTACTGGTGTCGTATTGCTACCGTCAGCATTTGCCATCATGGCTTCTGTATTGTCCTTGCCATCAGTGATTTGACGAGCTGAGGTATTTAGTTTGTAAACTAAATTTGAGCTCAGACTAACTGTCGTTGCTTGTTGGCTACGAGCTTTTTCAACTGGACGGTTAACTGCAATTTCCTGAACTGCAAACCAGGTATTTTCACGATCTGCTGTCGCAATCATACGAACTGCCTTAGCCTTGATATTGAGATTCTCAAACTTAAGAAGGGATTCATTTCCGACATAGCTTGGCTCTTTCAAGGTTACCCAGTTATCATTTTCATCTAGATACTGCACTTCTGCCTTACTAAAGGTATCATTTGGATTAGCCTGCGTTCCCATAGCAAAGGTCAAGGTTTGAATCGCTATCGGTTTGTTGAACTTCATACCAATATAATCACCTGTCTTGATGCTATTTGGTGATTTAATAATCGCATGAGTTGCCAAATCGCCATCCGTTACTTCTGCCAAACCACCTTCTACACCTGTTCGATTGGTGATAAAGGTACTGATGATTTGGTCTGGATGCAAGACTTTTTGAACTTCAGACGCTAGAACTTCTTTCAAGGATAGGATAAATGGACGAATATGTTGAACACCCAATTCAGCCTTTTCCATATGGTCTACATAATGGAAGGTGTGAGTTTGAGACTGTTCGTACAATTTCAAACCTTTATAGTAGCTATCCCAGAGTTTGGCTGCATCGTTTGTAGCCATGGCTTCAGTTCCTGTAAGGAAGGCATCAAGGGCATTCATTTGGTCGATTGCATTATCCAACCAATAGTGGATTTGCGCAACCATCTTTTTATCGCCTGATGCTTTATAGAGTTCAGCTGCTTCTTTAATCTTGGCAAATTCTGCACGCAAGGCTATACGTTCGGCAGTCACATCCTGACCTGCTTTGAGCTTGGTCATGAAGTCTGTCAATTTTGGAGCCAAGTCTACAGATTCTTCTAGTTTGACGACACGATTATCCATGTTTTGGTTGATCATGTGCTTACCAAGTTCACGGAAGGCTGCTGATACCTTACTATCTTCAAAATGACCATTTTCTACAAAGTTGAAGGCAATGTCATTGATTTTCTTAGCTTCTTCTTCTGATTTCCACTGTTTCCATGAGTATTGAGCTCCTGAAAAGAGGGCAATCTTAGATGGTTCAGACTGTTGCATTGGGTTCAACATGATACCAGATAGCAAGCTTGGATCCACATTTGGATGAAGGAATTTCTCACCACCACCTAGAATCAAGTGTTGTTTAGAGTTATCTGTTACCGGCCAGTTAATCCAAAGTGAAACTGGGCGATAGGTCTTGCCACCTGCGGATAGATTGTTTTTGAGAGTTGAAAGGAAGCTTTCAGAGACTTCACCCCAAATCTTACCACCAGTAAGCGTCATGGATGCTGAACTTGGGAGATTTTCATTGAGGGATTTCAACTCATCTTCACGTCCATTACCCCAATACTGGCCAGGAACAAAAATCATTTCTTTACGAAGACCGCTGTAAGTTCCCTGCATTTCAGTCAACCACTTGGTCATATCTTGCATCAAGCGGTTGTAGCTATTGTAGCCTCCGACTGGGCTCGGTGCATCATCTGCAAGGATACCAAATTCGCGGACACCCACTTTCATCAACTGGGTAAATTTAGCCTTGATGGTTGCCAAATCTTCTTGGTAATGCGCTTCATTGCCAAAGCGGATACGGTTGTTCATGAATGGGTGGATGGTCCAGACATAGCGGGTTTTACTTTGATTTCCGACACGAGCAAGTTCACGAATTTCAGCTAGTTTTTCTTCTGGATAGAGTTCGCGCCATTTCTTGTTGTGGTATGGATCGTCTTTTGGTGCAAAGAAGTATTGGTTCAATTTCAAATCGCCACCAAAACGCATGAGCTCTGCACGATCTGCGTTAGACCATGGGTTTCCATAGTAACCTTCAATAAAACCACGGTTCTTGAGCTCAGCGTAATCTTCTACTGTCACATTGCGAAGAACTGGAACTTGACTTTCCTTGAGCATGTGTTTCAAGGTTGTCAAACCATAGAAGACCGCATCTGTGTCTTTTCCGACGATGGAAATCGAATTATCCTTAATGCTCAAAACATAGGCATCAATCTTGTCAAAGAGACCTGCTGAAACATTGGACAAGTTTTGTTCTGCTTGTGAACCTTGTCCATGAACTCCAAGATAGATATTGGTGGCGCCAGCGATTGCCGCCTTACCAGTTGTATAAGATACTTGATTGTCCTGCAAGACACTCTTCAAGCGATTGCGAGTATAGATATCGAGTTGATCGCCCATAACCAGATTGACTTGCTTACGAAGGGCTGTGACTCCTTCTCCATAAGTCACTTTTTGTGGCGTTGGGAAGACCTTGTACTCTTTCTTGAGATAGTCTGCGCTCTTGCTGGCAGCTGCAATGCTGTCTTCGCTAGCTGGTTTACTTGCAGTAAATTGATCTGCCAATTCAACTGTTCCATCACCTGTTTGCTCTACTTTTGGTTTTTCTGGTGTAGTTGGTTTTTCTGGTTGACTTGGTGCAGGCGTTTCTTGCTCTTCTTTAACAGGTTTCAATAGATGAACTTCAGCTGCACTTGCAAAACCACCAACGCCTTCCAATACTTTCAACTCAATCTTGTTGGTATCTACCGCCGCAAAGTTGACTGTTTTTTCTTGGGCGTTGTTGTCCCAGTTTCCTTCTGAAACCTTGACCATTTGGCCATCTTTTTGTGCGTAGATTTCGTAGCGCGTCACGACACCATTTCCACCACCTGGTCGTGGGAGATACGTCAAGCCATTGACTTTTTCTGCTTCTTTCAAGGTCATAGTAAGGGTGTATGGCGCAGTGTCACCAGTCCACTTAGTATGCCAGAAGGTATTTGGATCATTGTCAAAGGCCTTTTCAACAGCGCCTTCAGTCGCATTTCCTGGAAGCTGCTGACTGCTTGCGGTTGCTGTAATCTTATCATTTGAAATCAAACGAGGATTTACAAATGGTTTGTCTGACAACTCTGCGCTATGCAAGATTCCTTTGAAACCACCGATGCTTTCAAGCGGTAGAACCAAGCTATTGTGGGCAAAGCGAGGGTGGGCTGGATTTGCTATACGCTCAATCTTTTCACCATCCACATAGACTTCTGTAGATTGTGGTTTGGTCACGATAGAGATTTGATAACGTTTGTTCTTTTCAAGTTTTTTATTGAATTGGATATGGAACTGTTCAAACTGGTAAGCAAGATAGCCGTCTTTATCAGCTAGATAGATACGATTATCCCCACTTGTTGAGAAGGTTTGTTCCCCGTCTCCAGTGACAGTTACATCAAACTTCAAGACGTGACTTGGACCAACATCACCAGCCAAGCCTTCGATACTGCTATCTTTCTCAAAAGCCAATCCCTGTTCGCTTGCCTTCACTTTCTTGCTTGCATAGTTCTTGACTGTTTCAGAATTGATGGTAAACAAGTCGCTTTGATCAATCTCTTTATCAGGATTTGACTGTGGCGCATAAGGGCTCGTTGGTAGGGTGCGTTCTGCAAAGGTCGCAGCTGCACGGTCAGATCCCCAGGTGCGTTCTGCAGTGGTTTGCATGCTCTTGAAGAAGCGTTTGAAGATGTCATAAGAGGTCAAACCGGTCTCATGAAGGTCAATGTTATCATTCCAAACTGCGTGCCCACCACCAAGAATACTTGGATGAGAAGCTGGTAGAAGTGGACCTCCACCTGTTCTAAAATCATTCGGTGTCCAGCTATTGTACTGACGTTCGTAGTTAGCATAGTCCCCGTAGGCTGCTTGACTATTGCTTCCACTTGGCACACTATAGGTCGGTACATCCGTGATATTGATAATCTTAGCTCCCTGAGCAATGGCCTCATTTGGTCGTTGCCATCCGATACTCCAGATATCAACCTCTACTCCGTTCCAATCAACAGGAGTGTTCCCACGTTTCGCACTGAGCGATCCCCAGATACGAGGGGTGTAACCTTTAGACTTGATATATTGGGTCAAATCATTGACATAGCGGCGATAGCTTTCTCTGCTGCCATAGTATTCATCCGTTCCGATATGAACAGTGGACACGCCATGAAGCGGTGCATCTGGACCATCGAGAAGTTTGTCATAAACTGATTTGACAAATTTAAGAGTTTCTTCGTACTTGTTATCCAAGTCTAGCATGGCTACGCGCTCAACATTATGCTTGCCTGCATAATCGCTCAAACTACCTTGATACATGAGGTCTGGACGGACTTTGACAAATGATAGAGCGTGACCTGGTGTGTCAATTTCTGGCACTAGATTGATATGCAAGGCCTTGGCAAGTTTAATCAGATTTTGCATTTCTTCCTTGGTATAATGCTCATCTGATGTCAATTTTTGACCATTCTTACCGACAATGTCTGTCTCCACACGGAAACCAGTCTTGGCATGTTCAAGTACATACTTGAGTTGTTCTTCTGAACTTAAATTCTTACCTGCCAAGTGTTCCTTGAGGAAGATATAGTTATCGTTGAGGTGCAACTGCAAGTCGTTCATCTTGTAGTAAGCCATGTTGAGCATGATGTCTACAAGGGTGTCGTAAGGGATAAATTTACGACCTGTATCTAGCATAAAGCCACGGTGGCTGAAACTTGGGAAATCACGAATTTCGCCATTTTGTAGGTCTGTTTCTCCCATTTGAAGAAGAGTACGAGTGGCGTAGAAGGCTCCTGTGTTTGTGGCAGCTTCGATGGTAATCACATCATTTTGGATAGTGATGCCATACCCTTCTTTACCATAACCCTTGTTTTCAACCTTTTTAAATTCGATTCGTTTTTGAGCTTGCTTGTCACCTGTTGCTAGTTCCAATCCACGGCTGGCAAGGTCTGACTGATAGAAGGTTGCAGCCTGATCAAAGCCAGAATCACCCGTCGCAAGGACTGTATCTGAAGTGATAGAAGATTGGCCTTCTTTCCCATACCATTGTTGAACAGCTGGTGCTACTTTTGGCTTCACACCCACACCTTCGTCCTGATGTAGCCCCTTGATGACTACTTCAAACTCTTTTGTAAAGGTATGACTGTCTCTGATTTGTTGGACCATGACCTTGACACGTTGGTCTGTCAAAGGCTTATAGATGTGATTTTGAAGGTCAATTACACCTTGTTTATTGCTTCCGATGAGACTGACTTTTCCTGGTAAAGTTGGCAAGACAAGAGACTGTCCGTCTTCTGCTACTGTGAGTTCGGTTACTTGGCGGATATCCGTTACCTTACTATGGTCCGGAACGTTAGAATAAGCTCGAATTTCTTGGATACCAACGTTTCTCCAGTTCATTGTCCCCGCTTGGTAATCATTGACCTCAAGTTTGAGGTACTTAGCTTTGATACTTTCAGCTAGGTCTACTTTCTCGTCTAAAACTGGATCTCCAATCTTGGTATGAGCTAGTTTCCATTGTTTTTCTCCATTAGCGCCCACGTCTTCTTGACCTGCATAGTAGAGACTCCAAGATTTGATATTGGGGTCATTTTGCCCATTACGAAGACGACGATCCCAGTCAATTTCTACATGCTTGATGAGGGTAGTTTTTGGAAGAGTTAATTCAAAAGTTGGTTTTACTGCATCTCTATCTGTAGCCCAACGGGTATTGTCATCTCCATCGATAGCCTTATCTGCAGTAAAGTTGGTACCAGTCTCATGGTTGCTCGCCTGAGCAGTAGCACCCTCGAGATGGTTGACATCTTCTCTATCTTCGATTGTCTTTTCAGCTGGTTTTACTGCTGGTGTAGTGGTTTCAGCTGGTTTATTGTCTGCCTTTGGTGTTTCAACCGGTTTCAGCGTTTCTGCTGGCTTGGGACTTGCAGGACTTGTCTCTGGTTTTGCCTCTTCACTTGCTGCAAGATTGGTTCCCTCATCTGTCGCTGGAGTTTCTTCATGACTTGCTTCTGTTGCAGCTTCTGCATCCGCCTTTTCAAGCGCAGCGACTAAATCATCTGGTAACTTATCCAGAGCTTGAACATGAGTGATACTTCCCTCTGCCTCTGAAGGTGTTGCTGTTTCTGCCGCCTGAACCATATTGGCGCCAAAGATACTAGCACCAATCATAACGGAGGCTGCACCGATTGCAAATTTTCTTATACTATAGTGACAGCGTTTCTCAAAAAAATGTCTATCCATCTTTCTCCTATTCCTTTCATCCGCATACATGAGTAAGCGGTATCATTTCTCCTTTGAAAAAGGAGAGAACCAAGAGGTCCTCTCCGGCTGTTTGTTCCTTTTTGATTCGAGTTGCTTTGAACTGCTGAAATCAAATCTCATTACTCTTCTTTACGTTTTGTCGCAAGAACCGCAGCAGATAAAGCGATGCTCACACTTGCTAAGAAGAGGGCTACTTCTGAGCTGTGCTCTCCTGTAGCAGGTAGTTTTTCTTCATCTTTAGCTCCCGGAGTTTTGGTATCAGCTACTGGACTTGGAGTGAGCGGGTACTCAGGTTTTTCAACAGTTGGAGCTGCTTGATCTCCAGCTGTAGCCAATACACCTGTGTAGGCTGGCTTTTCATTCACCAAGGCCTCAACTGCATTGGCTCCACCTTTGTACTCTGGAACTTCATTTGCAGCTGCTAGAACCGCATTGGCTCCACCTTTGTATTCTGGTAATTCGTGAACCAAGGCTTGGACCGCATTAACGCCGCCCTTGAACTCAGGAACCTCATGTACAGCTGCTTCTGTTGCATTGACGCCGCCTTTGAACTCAGGTACATCAAGAACTGGTGGTTGTTCTTCTCCCTTGCTACTTGTTGGAGCGTCTGGTTTCGTAGCAGAATCTTTTAATTGGTTGAGATAGTCTGCGAAGTAGGCAACCATTCTTTCCGTCAAGAGATGGTTATCCGTCGCATATTTCATGCTTGCCTGAACGCTAGCTACTTCCTCTTGATTGTCTTTGTCTGTTAATTTCTGCGCCTTAGCCAAAGCTGCTTCATAGCCTGACAAGTCAAGAGGTGTCTCTGCTACTTGTGGACGGGTAAAGATAAGTTCCGCTGCAGATTGGTATTTATCGCCACCATCTCCGTAAGTCTTGGTACCAGTAAGGACGATTTTCTTAGCCTTGATTGTCTTGCCAAAGTCAATGTCTTTTGGCTTGTTGTTATTTGGCCAATCTGTCACTGTGAAGGTATGTTCCTTACCAGACTCATCTGTGACAACCAGTTTCACATCACGCAAGTTTCCATTTGAATCAGAGGCACGTGGAACATAACGAAGGCCTGTGATTTCAGTTGGTTCTTTCAAGACCATGGTTGCAGGCTTGCCTACATCTCCTCCATTCCAAGATGTATGCCATAGACTAGACACATTACCATCAAAGGCATTCTCAAGACCTTCACCTGGTTGAGCTGGCGCATCCAAACTTTCAAAGTCTTCTGCTACCAAGGCTGTCTTCTTCTGAACTAAAGCATTCTTCAAAGCTTCAATCTTGGCAATCTCTGCACGCGCTTCTTCCACGCTAATGTCATCATCTGCCTGACTGAGGTTAAAGACCGCCTCTTTCAAAGCATCCATAGACTCTTTCGTGTAGTTAGTCATGGCAACCGTTGGCAAGTAGTTCTTGAGAGCATTTTCTGTCAGCATCTTACCTGTTAGGGTAATTTCTTCGATTTGAAGATTATCCATCATGAAGTCGTTATAACCACGGAAGTTGGCATTTCCGCCAGCATCTCCATGAGTATTGCTTGCGTTTCCAGTTGAGTAGATACCTACCCAAGTATCGCCTGTTTCTGCACCTGTCACGAGGAAGGTTACTTTCTTGGCTTTCTTAGAATCTGTCCAAGTATTTGGCAATTCATGCATTTCCAAGTTGCTTGCTTGACTACCACGACGACCTGACTGGAATTCTCCCTTACCGACTACAAAGGCATAGGTATTGTCTGATCCTGCTTCGTATTCAAAGGTTACACGGTAGGTCTTACCTGCCTCAAAGCGGAAGTTTTGTGGGATAGTTTGGTAAACCAAGTTACGACGGCTCACTAGCCCATTGGTCTTCAATGACCAATTTCCTTCGATAACATCATCAACTTTCTTACCGTTCCAACCACGCTGTGTATATGGATCGTGTTTTTCAGACAAGTGAGTGCGGTTGTCTTCGACACCTTCGACACCACCTACTACAAATGGGAAGATACCTTGAGCTACATTTTCAAAGTCTTGTTTGAAGGTTCCTTGACCTGTATCATGCTTGTCTCCGTACATGCTTGAATTGTTTTCAAAGGTACGAATTTCATCAAAGTATGTTGCTTCATCACCAGCTTCACGACTCAATGTCAAAGTAACATTTGATACGTCAGATCCAGTTGTAAAGAAGGCGTACATATTTTGGAAGTAACTTGTATCATCAACCGTAGCATTTTCACGACGATTGTTATGAGCATAAGCTTTGATATAGTTGAGAGCGAGAGACTTATTGGTATAAGTAGTCACTTCTTTTTCGCCAGTATTCACTGTGATACTTGCCTTAGCATTACTACGGTTATCAACACCGACATAAACCGCATACTTGGTATTTGGTTTCAAGCCAGTCAGTTTCTGAGTAAGGCTGACCTTGCTCTTATTGCCTTGGATACGAAGCATTTCATTTGCGCCCTGTGATTTGACAATTTCTGCCTTAGAAGCATCACCAGAAATGGTCCAATGTTTCAAGGTTCCGCTGTTAAATCCTTGGTCATAGATATGCATGCCTTCGCTCCATGACATTTCAGGATTGGTTTGTTTTGAACGGTAGAGAACGTATGGTTGATTTGCTAGAAGGTCTAGGGTAATCTTACCATCTGTTACAGTTAGTTCTTGCTCTTCTGTCTTACCTTGGTCAGTTAGCTTGTAGAGGTAAACCTTGCTATTTGCCCAATCGCTTGGAAGTGTCCAAGTTGTTGCACCAGCTTGCGTATTGAAGTAGTACATTTTTTCCTTATCAGTAGGAAGTTTCTTACCATTTGCATCCCAGTTCCAAGGAGTCAAGTAAGCTGAACCATCTTGGATGACACGTCCGTTGAGCGTTACTGTACGCTCACGGTATTGCGGGCTATTGACATCGTTTGACTTACGAGTCACAACTACTTTATTGTTATCCGCATCTACCAACTCCACTCGCATTTCTGGAGTCCATTTATAGGTGCTACCGTTATCGGTCATGGTAACTGGTGTACCATTTTCCCATTTACTTACAGTGAAGTGTTGGAAGTACTTAGTCATGACATCATGGGCAAATAAGTTGGTTACATAGCCATTGTAGTCGCTTCTTCCTTGCCAGCCTTCAAAGTCTTTCATGCTGTAGCCACCTAGAAGTGGGTAGTTGGCTGCACCACCGTAACTTCTGTAGTCCCCAACCCATGAATCTTTTTGGTGGTTGCGGATAAAGCGTGTGATGGCACTGTTGATACCTTTATTAGTGTAGCCACCATAGGTCAAGTCAGCTGCCCAGTGTTGGAAGGTAGAGTCGTATTCACCACCATGACCCCACTCAATCGCAAAGCGCCAGCCTTGTTTGTTGATTTCTTTAGCAAGAACGTGGGTAGCCCAGGCACCGTTATCACCTGATTGACCATTGCCCCATACGTCCACATAGATAAAGTCGAGACCTTCACCCAGTTTTTTCTTCAAGTCTTCCCAGCGAGCCAAGCGTCCATGCGCCAAGTCATAAGCAGCATCGATGTTGATACCTTGGTCTAGCCAGTTCCATCCGTAGCTGTAGCTTCCATCTGGATTCTTACGAAGAATATTTTCATTAAAGTATTTAGACTCAGGATAAGTCTCAGAAGCGTTCACGTGGATACCAAGATGAGCTCCATATTTCTTCGCTTTTTCGATCAAGGTCTTGAAGTCTTCAACACCACCAATACGTTTACCAATATCAGCATAGTTCAAGTGTCCAGAGTCATGACCTTCACTACCATAACCTTTAAGGAGAACACCTTGCCCAAGACCATCTGTGTGGAGATTGATTTTCTTGATACCATCCAAGGTCATAAGGAATGGGTTTTGGGCTTGTGAGCCAAAGTTCATCGCGATACGGTAAGCAGTGATATCCTTAACTTTTTCCCAACCTTGAGGGTTGTTCATGATGCTACGATAAGCAATGGCACCATCTTGCCAGTCGACTTTGTTGTCAGCATTGGCATCTTCGGTGATAACAACCTTGGCACTTGGAAGTTCCTTGGTGTATTCTGGGAAGACAATGCCCTTATAAGCCTTTTCCCATTGCCATTCAGAGCTGTGAATTCCGACATAGTTGGCATTTCCAACTGTTTCTTTATAGGCTGTCAAACGAGTCCAGTCATTCGAACCACCACCATAGCTGTTTTGAGAATTGCTCCAAACACCTGCAGCAAGCTTATCTGTAGAAACAAATCCATACATGTAACCCTTAGCCAAATCTTTCATTGGATTGGTTACATCGATATGATCATCCCCGCTGACATGGGTATTGTTTGACATGGTTGCCCCATCAAACTTAGCACCAGCTTGATCACTCGAAACAGAGACCAAAGCATTACCAAGGAAACTAATAGTTGAAAGCAATTTTCTTTCGTCATCAATCTTTTGACCTGGAGTAACTTGATTGTGGTTGACAATCTTGGTCACATCAAAGTGTAATTGATTATCCACAACTTGCAAGCGTACTGTCATTTCCGCATTGATTAAGTGAGCATCATCGCGAAGCTTCATCAAATACTCTGCTGTTGTCTCATTGATTTTCTTATAAGTAACTTCAGGGGTGATTCGGTGGTTATTGATAAAGACTTGATTGAACTGTTGCACCTGTCCTGGCAAAGTATGCCCATTCAAAGTATATTCTTTCACGCGTGGAAAGGCTTGGTCAATCACTGCCTTGAGGACCTTAGACTGGATCGTATCATAAGTCACCTTGCTATCATCAACAGCCGGACCTGTTTCTTTCTGGGCAGGAGTATCATCCGCTTTTACACCTTCTTGATTGTCTGTTTTAACGCTGACAACCGTACGGTCATTGCTATAAGTTCCTGCCTTGAGAAGGATCTTCTTCTCATTTTTAAGATTCTCATTGACCGCCCCAGGTAGGGTCACTGTGTCAAAGAGATTTACATCATTGTTGCTGGCATTGAGTTGTCCATCTGACTTGAGAGTGATAGAAAGACGATTTACAGAACCTGGTTCTGGTGCTGCCACACGGTTGCCTTTATACCATGTGCTATTACCTGGAGTTTTGTATTCCCAGAACCAGCCACCTTGGTCATATCCAACAAAAACATTGTTCTTGGTATCTTTAAATTTCAAGAAGACACCAAAGCGTGATTTGCCCTTTTCAGAATCATCTTTGAAGGTTAAATCAACCGTCGCATTTCCATTAGCATCAACTGTCAATCCTTGTTTTTCAAACAAGGCTGGTTTGCCATCATTGTCATTTTGGGCCGTTGAAGACAATTGATTGTAGCGAACACCCTTTTCTTCACGAATAGTGACGGTTCCTTGTTGCTCTTTATTCGCTACTGTTTGCCATTCAGGAGTTACTGCCTTAGGTGTTTCAGGTTTAGCAGCTGCAGGTTTATCCTCTTTTGGTTTTTCTTCAGCCGGTTTTTCTTTCTCTTCCAAGTCTGCTGGTTTCACACTTGAAATTCCCTGCATGTGGTCTTGGATCCATTTTAGTTGAGCTGGTGAGAAGAGAATACCGCCACTCCGTTTTCCAACTACACCATTTTGGTGTACACCGACTAGTTTGCCTTCTGTATCAAAGATACCGCCGCCACTAGCACCCGGTTTTCCTCCTTGGTAACCAATCCCTTGGACACCTTCTCCGTATGGTTCCGCAAAATCAACTGTAGTATTGACAATCGGATTCAATTTTCCTTCTGGATAACCAAAGACATGGAGTTTATCTCCAATTTTCTTAACAACTGGCTTTTTAGTTACTTCAACAGGCGTATTTTCTAGAACTGTACGCAATCTCACTAGGGCCAAATCATTTTTGAAGCCTTTCAGATAGCCTTCACGATCCCAATGAATGATATCTTTCTTGCTAAACTTGACATCTGGCAATCCTGGATATGAGATGCTATAGATATCTCCATCCCCTTGGTCATTGTCCACAACCTTACGGATATTGCCTTCTTGGCTGTCCTTGATAAAGTTATGAGAAACCGTCAAGACAAGGTCTTTAGCAACGACAATACCGCTACCTTCTCCTGATGGCGTCTTAATCTTAACAGTTGCGCCGTAGTTTAATTCCCCATTAGTAGTCTTAGCCACATCTTCTGGGACGAGTTTCCCAGTATCTTGGGCCAATTGATCCTTGTCAACTTCGCGCCCATTGTCTTCAGCTTTCTCCAACTTATCTTCTAATTCTTTTGGCAGATTGCTTGGCTTTTCAGACTTTTCTTTTTCTTGAGCCAACAACTCTTCTTCTGTTTGTGGGCCTTCAGTAGTCTCAGCTGAACCAGGATTCTGAGCGGCAGCTTCCTTGTCAAAATCGTGCCCCTCATCACTAGCCTTCTTATCCAAATCAGCTAGTTCACTCGGCAAATTATCTGTTGAACCAACTCTTGCTTGATCAGCTAATACTGGGCTAGCTGCGAAGAAAGTCGCTCCAATCATCACTGAAGCTACTCCAAGCGTAAACTTACGAATACTGAACTTACAGCGTTTTTCAAAAAATCGTTTATCCATGAACTCCTAAATCCTTTCATTTTCCAGTAAGCGTTTACATTTCTTTTTTAAAAAATACTCCTTTCTCTGAAAGTGCTCTGCTTATCTGTTATAAATTAAAAATAATTGTACTTTTAATATAACAAATAAAAAGTCAGAAAGCAATAGGAAATAGGTAAAATTCACTAAAATTTTCTCTTTTCTGAAAAATCCTATCTCTAATCATTCAGGGACTTATACCAAGATAAAAAAGGACTTAACCATCATGCCGATGGCTAAATCCTTTACTTTTTTAAAGTTATTTCACTTGGTTTGCGAGATCTTCTTGGGCCTTTTTATTTGACTCTTCTTTTTCTTTCAACCATTTTTCTTGAGCTTTTTGGTATTCTTCTGTTGTCTTAGAAGTGTACTTATAAGACTGACGATCGATATTTGTGCCTACTAAATAAGTAGTAGAATCTTGTTGGGTATAATCGTGTTACCGAACCACCTGTAAGAATAATACCTTTCATAACGAAGTAATCATTCTAACGAACTGATCAATGAGTAGCTTCAAATTCTTACTTCAATTTAGAAATGGCCGATTTCAGATAATCTCCACTTCGAATCGCTACTCCTACTTGTCTGGCATTAGCCGACAGTTCCATGTAATCTTGATCTGTCAAATCGTCTAATGCCTTTTGGAGGTCATGTAGAGAATCAATTGCTATACCACATTGCTTATCTAGAACAAAATGCGCAAGGGCAGACTCTTTCCAAACAACTAGAGGAAAGCCCGAAGCCAAATAAAGAGAAGCCTTGTGGGAGTTGTTAATACGTAGGTAATTTCCAAAAGAACCTTTGCAAGTTTCTGAACTATCACCATCCCACACCAAACCAAAACTACCTTGAAGAGCATTTGGGAGGTCATCTGGCATAAAGGAACCAAAGTAGGTGGTATTTTTCAATGCACGACTTTCATCGTACCCCATTCCATAGAGATTATAGGCTGGCTGTTCTGGCAAATTATAAAGATAGCCTGATTTTGTTGGAATTAGATTTCCGGCGATGATAATCGCTTCTTCTTTTTGGGGAACATTTTTTTCCTCAAAGTTCGGAATCAGATAGTCAAAAATCTCCAAGCTAACCATTTTATCTGATGGTACGCCTTGAATTGTCAAGGCATTTTTCATGATATCATTATGAACGATAATGCCATCCACTGATGTAAGAGCTGCCTTCTCTTGGAAGTAATTTCTCACTTTATGACGAAGTTTCACTGCTGAATTTCCTACATGACGCAAGGTTTCAACATCATGGATCACAAGATAGAATTTGACTCCTCTATTTTGCGCCTGCTTAATGAGTTGTGAGATGAAAAATGTATGGTGGATAATCGGGAACTGAATCAGCAATTCATCTCCAGATCCTAACTGATCAAACACAGACTTGATTGCCCGATATTTGTGTTGCTGAGCTTTAAAGAAATTCATCTTATACCAATTCTCAACCTTGAGTTCCAACCCTTCATAACCCTCTGAGATTAGAATAGCTTCCACGTCATTTCGTGCCTTACTCCCTGCATTCTTTTCATGTGCATTATGCAGAAATGAATCCTTCAGATAATATTTCACCTTTTCTCCCCTTTATCTGTGATGTTCTTAGATACTCCCTAGTTCTTCTTCTACCACATCCAATGCACGTTCAATAACCACATGCATATCGTAGTATTTATAATCTGCCAAACGTCCACAGAAAATTACCTTATCATTCTGTGTTGCTTCTTCTTGATACTTAGCAAAAATAGCATTATTTCTCTCATCATTGATTGGATAATAGGGCTCATCTCCACGTTTCCAATCAGATGGATATTCACGCGTAATAACCGTTTTATCTTGTGTACCGTACTCAAAATGTTTATGCTCAATAATGCGAGTATAAGGAATCTCACGTTCTGTATAGTTTACTACAGCATTCCCTTGATAATTTTCTTCATCCAAGACTTCATGTTCAAAACGTAGGCTACGGTATTCCAACTCCCCGTGTTTGTAATCAAAGTACTGGTCAATCATCCCTGTGAAGACAACTTTTTCAGCTGATGCTTCTAGCTCTTCACGATTGGCAAAGAAATCAACACCAAGCTCTACTTCTACATCGCCAAGCATGTTTTCAATGATGACGTTATAGCCACCGATTGGAATACCTTGGTAACGGTCGTTAAAGTAGTTGTTATCAAAGGTCAAACGCACTGGGAGGCGCTTGATAATAAATGGCGGAAGGTCTGTTGCCGAACGTCCCCATTGTTTTTCAGTATAGCCCTTAATTAACTTTTCATAGATATCTGGACCAATTAACTTGATGGCTTGTTCCTCAAGGTTTTTAGGTTCAACATCCTTCATATCAGCTGTCTGCTCAGCGATCTTAGCCTTGACTTCTTGAGGAGTCTTGGTACCCCACATAGCATAGAAGGTATTCATGTTGAAAGGAAGATTGTAGAGGCTACCCTTGTAGTTAGCCACTGGTGAGTTGATGTAGTTGTTAAATTCAGCAAATTGATTGACATAATCCCATACTTTCTTATTAGAAGTATGGAAAATGTGGGCGCCATACTTGTGAACATTGATGCCCTCAACATTTTCACAGTAGATATTTCCACCAATGTGATCACGCTTGTCAATCACTTTTACTTTTTTACCGCGTTTTGTAGCTTCGTGTGCGAAGATTGCTCCAGACAAACCAGCACCAACGATAAGATAATCGTACATAGTGTTCTCCTTTTTATAATTTGACGATTCGATTGAAGTAAGGAATCTTCATTAACATTCCAACAATAATAAAACTAACACTTAAAGTAAATAGAGCAAAAAGTAAATATGCTCCTACAAAATTAAAACCAAATATCCTTTCCCACAATTTCATAATATAAGTGTGTATTATGAAAACTCCCATTGTTTGATTAGAAATGAAAACAATCCATTCGTTTCGGTTTTCATTCAACGTAAGCGTGAGGATAGTTAGAAAAATTCCTAGAGTACTGACTTTTACAAATAAAGTATCATAAAAATATTCAGCAAAAAGATTATGGTATGTATTCTTTGCTAAGAAAAACAATATAATTGGTGATATCAATGCTAAGAGTATGCTAACTATTTTCATCCAATTTTTAAATCTATATTTGAGGTTGTCTACATTGAATTGTGCTATATAACCACCTAAAAAATAGTAGAAAAACCAAGTCCATAATCTAAAAGTTTGCATAACATGAGTTTGTATAGGCATCTGAAGGAAAATATTTGCTAATTCAACTATAAACCCAATTGCCACCAATAAAGATAGAATATATACATATTTTCTTTTTGAATTTATAACTGTTTTCAAAACAGGCAAACATAAATAAATCAGTATCAAGGCACCGAAAAACCAAAACTGAAAGAAATACCCTTTTTGTAACAGAGAGCCTACAATTTTTTTAATTGGATTAACCGCAAAGTCTCTTTTAAAGAGCCAAACGATAATGTTCCAAGATGACACTGTTATTAGGATCCATTTGACTTTTTGAAGTATGTAAGGATAAGTTATTTCCCTTTTTCCTAACAATAAATAACCATTGACCATAAAAAACAAGGGAATGGAGTAGGTACCTAAATAATATAAATATGCCAAAAGATTCCAGGATCCTGTCTCTTTAAATCCGCCCATTGTTGTATGGAGTAAAATGACCCCAATACACGCAAGCACTTTTAATAAATCTAGGCTGATATTCCGATTTTTTTGCATTCTAGTTTTTCCTAATAATTTGTTTTAATTCTTTTACATCTACCACTTTCAAAGATAGAATTGCAAAAAGATAAATGATTCCACCAAGCCCTGCAAACGCTAGAACATTTAGGGTTGGCGAAAAATGTATAACTGTTTTTGAACCTAGCAGAATGCCATACATGATAGCTGACGCTAGAACAATTTTTGTCAAAGATCCGATAATTGGAACTTCTTTTAGGTATCTACGGGTAAAGTATAATTGTATCGCCCATACCAACGCCTCTGTCAGAACAGATACAATCGCTGCTCCGATATATCCCAGTTTAGGAAGGAATAGTAAGTTCAAACCTACACTGATAATTGCGGGAGCTGTTGTTGAAATCATGAATTCTTTATTTTGATTGTGAGGTATCAGTATCTGAATTCCCATTATATTGGTCCAACCGATAAAGAACATACGGAAGATCATAATGGCAATTGCATAACGTGCATCCTGAAAATCCTGCCCAAGGAAAAAGCTAACAAAATCATCGTTGACGATTAAAATTCCTGCCATCATTGGGAAAATCACTAGATTATAAATGAGGAAGGACATCTCATGCATTTTGTTAACCGCTTTATGATCACCTGTCGCTAACAAATGCGCGACACGAGGCAACATAACGCTTCCCAAGGAAGTTACCAAGGTCAGAAGGATATTTACTAATTTTAGGGCCTGGTCATAAATCCCTACATCTTTTGTAGAAGCTAAGGCTCCAAGCATGGTACGATCCAGCGTAATGTACAAAGAAATCGCTACTTGAGGAAGGAATAATAATATGACCGGCTTTAAATGATGTCTAGCATATTCTATGCTAAAATGAGAACTACCGATAAACTCCCGAGCAGGCACCCACATACTTAGTTGCCCCAAGAGTTCAAATATGGTTAGCAAAAAAACATAGAGATATAGGTCATTTGCAGATTTGACAAAGAGAAAGATTGAAATGACTCCAACGAGTTTAACTGTGATATTTCGAACAGTAATCTTTCGAAAATCTTCTAGCCCTTGAAAGAGCCAGGAAATGTCTAAACCTTTTGAAACTAAACTCAAGCCTAGAATGTAGGCTACCGGATTTTGCATAGAGGGAAGAGTCATACAAAGAAGAGCATATAAGGACAGAGAAAGAACTGTTGCCCCTAATTGTAGAGTGTAGATACCCCAAAAGTTTTTATTAATCTCATTACGATGTCCTGAAATGACCTTAGTACCATAGTTAGCAACTCCCAGCGTCGCTAAGAGGATGAAGTAGGTGACAATGGAATTAAAGTATCCATACGTCCCTAAATCATCCGAAGAAAAGACCCGTGTTACATAGGGAGTCGTAATAATTGGGAGTATAATGACCAACAATTGATAAGAAAGATTGTAGGCGTAGTTTTTTAATACTTTCATTTCAAGTCATCCAATTTAGAATTAATCAGTGAAAACAAAAAGTTTGACTGGTCATACTTATAATGGTCAATTATTCTAAAAACTTCTTTCATATTTCCTCTTTCCTACATTTTTTTGACACTTGTTATAAATTAAATTGGATCTATGCACGATACTATCGTAGCAACAAATACAATTTAGGGCTAAAAATAAAAATAAGGTATTTTAGTTTTAGTTTCCATGATAACTTATTATTTTTTAACAAGTCACTCATTTCGACTCTCAACAACTCTTTATCTTTTGAAAAATCTTTTAAGCCTGAGTCAGCTTTTGCACCAATTACTACAAAACCACCTAATAATTTTTTAGCTTGTAAAGCTTGCTTTAATTCTGGACTCTGAATGTACTCTCTTTTAATAACTTCCTCATTTTTTGCAACAGCTTCAAAGAAATCATATCTTTTTTCAGTAAATGTTGAACGAACTATACTCCCTTCCCTACGATAGTAATTGTAGGTTTCAAGCGGGCTTATCACGATTCTTTCAGCTAAGGCAAGATGTTCTGCTACAACATAAAAATCCTCATAGATTTTCCCAACTGGAAATGGAACGCGTTCCAAGATGCATTTCCGATAAAGCTTAGCACAAGCAGAAACCGTCGCAACTTTGTCATCCAACATTAGTTCCAGAGCCTTTTCTTTTGTAATCGGAGCCAAATCTTTATAGTCTGAGTCTTGCAATCGATAAGAAGTATAAGCATTATATTTTGAAGTAGCTTTTACCTTGGTTGAAATCAAGTCTGCTTGATGTGTTTCCTGAATTTTCACGATTAACTCTAGAGTATATTCTTCAAGATAATCATCCGGATCTAAAAAGAAAATCCAATCTGAGTTGGCTTTTGCCACTCCAAAATTACGTGCATCAGATAATCCACCATTTTCTTTGTGGAAAACATAGATATTTTCATATTGCTTTGCATAATCTTCGCATAATATGGGAGAATTATCTGTGGAACCATCATTTACAAGGATTATCTCAAAGTTTTGATAGGTCTGTTTAATTAAGCTTTCTATCGCATAATGCAGATAGTCTGCAACATTATAAACAGGAACAACGATGCTGATAAACATCTTAAACGCTCCTCTCTTTTTCTTTCTTTTCAGAGTATTTCTTCAAAATCGGATTAAAAATTATTCCAAAAGCAGAGTTAGTCCTATAATTTAAGTGAGACAATCTGTCAAATTTTTTCGTAGGAACGTATTTATATGAGCTTTGCTCAATTTTACTATATAGCTCCTTTAACAACCTTTCCGAATTACTGACCATCCATGACAACCAGTACTTCAAATTTATCTTTATAATTCGGAAACACTTGTTGAAAAGACTCCAGCACTTTTAAAATGTAGTCCTGAATATTACAACTGGGCATTACAATTGTTAATAAACAATCCTTCATCTTATCTCCTAAATCGTCTCAATTAGTTCAATCCACTGCTTGAGAATTTTTTCCTTATCGAATTTATCTATATTATCCTTGGCATGAACGGAGAAGGAACTTCGCAAGTTCGAATCTTCCATCAATTCAAATATTCTAGCACTCATTTTATCGGTATCATAACAATCAACCAGATAACCATTAACCCCATCTTCAACAATCTCATTTGGTCCTGTTGGACATCTGAAACTAACAATTGGGAGGTTGTATTGTTGAGCTTCCAGTAGAACTAGAGGTAAACCTTCATAACGAGAAGTCATGACATAAATCCCTTTATCTCCATAAATCAAATCCTGATTTTTTTCGAGTCCTTTTATGACTAACTTGTCCTGTAAATCATATTCGTTGATTAAATTTCTGATTTTATCCACTTCATCTTGATTGCCGGAACCGTAGATTTCCCAAGTCCAGTCAGACCTTTTCGCTAACACTTTTTTCGCAACTTGAACAAGATAATCATATCCTTTTTGATAATCAAAACGGCCAACCGTCACAATTTTAGTTGATTTTTTATTATAGGAGATATCTGAAAGAGCAGCCTCTTTCCAATTATAGATATAGCAAATCCTTTCTTCAGGAACACCGTATTTTTTTATATAATTTTCACGGTCTTCTTGAGTAAGGGTCACGAGTTTATCAGCAAATTTCGCTCCAATATACCTTTGTATCTTCTTAACCTTAGTATCAATATCTACTATAGAATTTGTATGGTCGCAGGAAACAAATTTTGTTTTCAAACCAATTGTGCTTGCTACACCAACTGTATTCATACTCATTCCGATTCCAAAAACAATATCAATGTTCTCTTCTTTCAGATAGTTTCTCAACAACTTGACCGCTTCGAGAAAATTTTTACTCATAGATATTTTCTTTGATGATAAATTTTGATATCGAACTGATTGTTTCAGCGAGAAGAAATTGTTTTCTGTAGAAATCATCGAGAGAAGATGAACTTCATACATAGTTGATAACTCATTTGCAAGGCTGGTTGCTACTTTCAGTCCTCCATCTGTTCTATCGATACTCCATTTCACTAAAGCGATTTTTTTCATCTTTAAACTACACTTCCCCATCATTTTCACCCAGTGATATAATCTCGTAGTGGTGAAGAGTTCTTTTGTCTTCTGGTGGCAATTGCATATAATCCGCTCCGTAAATGGCTGTTAGATATTCTTTGTATTTGCAAGGAGAACAAAGTTTAAGATCTTCAAACTGTAATAGGACTGGTTCTCCAAAGTAATCACTCGGTACTATCTCTTTTAATTTGTAAGCTCCCGTATAATTTCCTGCATAAGCTTCATCAAACGAATATTTTTTTATCGTTTGTAAATATTTTTTCTGAGCCCATGTAAAGGAAATAATCTTCTCAATATTAACAGCATTCGCAAAAGCAATAATTATCTTTTCAATGAATGGTCGATTTTCTTTTTTCTGATTCACCAAACTATTGAATTGCGAGAGTTGAACCATCATCCTTGCGTACAAGTATCTCAAAGAATGAATTTTTTTCTTTAAAACATTAGAGGGCATACCATCCAACGGAAAAATATCTATCCACAAACTCTCTACCAATTCTTCTTTACTATAATTCATGATGATTTTTGTAGAATCATCTCGAATCACAGAGAAAGCTTTTTTATAGTTTAATGTATCTTCGCTTAAAAACTTGTAGTTTTCCGGCAAGACATTTGAAGCTATTTTTTTAAACTTTTCGTAATCTTCTCTCGGCATACCGATATCGATGTCATCATCCCAAGGTATGAAACCTTTATGACGTACCGCTCCTAACAAGGTCCCACCTAGAGCATAGTAGGTTAGGTTATTTTCTTCGCAAATATTAATAAACTCTTTCAAAATAGATAAAATCTTATCTTGAATGATTTTGATATCCGACATACTTTCCTCCTATATAAATAAATCGAAATTAAACCGTCGTCTCAGTCTATGCTCTTTTAAGTTCTCGTTAAATACTTCTTACCATTTCACTATACGATTTTTTCAAACGAACGTCCCCCTTGATCTTCATCGCTTTCATCAGAAAACTGATAATCCGAGTTTATTAAAACACCTACTAATATCCAAAAAATATTGTTATGAAGATAGAAATTCAAATCATCAATCATAGAGTGAAAACTCATTAATATCAAAATCAGAGCAAGAATCCACTGGCGTTTCTTAATGACTTTAAGTAGTGTCAAAGATAGAACTGAGACCATTAATCCCAGGATGAGTAGGCCAAATCTCTGTAAAATTTGGACATACAAATTGTCCACATACAGATAGGTCTGATAGTTTCTAACACCTTCAACAGTCAGACCATTCCCATTCCAGTAAACTGGTCGTCCAAAAAATCCAAAACCATAGAGATTTAAAGATTTATTAGCCAAGTATATCCGACCACCTAACATATGATTCACTTTAAAAAGAAGATCATTGATAAAAGAATGACTTGAATTGAGATAGGTAACGGAGACCCAAAAACTAATAACTGCATTTACAATAAAGGTTGGTTTAAAAACTTTAATCACATATCCTAACTTTGAAAATAGTTTCGGAAACCATTTTATTAACAAACTGCATGCCAGCAATACACAGGAACTATAAAATGTTAAACGAGAATCCGTTTGATCATATACCCAATAAACTGATAGAGCTAACAGTAGCCATTGCCAGTATTGGATTTTGTTTTGCTTTAAATAAAACACAATAGCAACTATATTCATCAGTAAAACCGAAGGAAATAGAGCATATCTAAAGCCTAGGTAGGCCCGTACCCGAGGACCAGAAATTTCTATATAGTTCGTTATTATTCCTAATCTTGCGCTTATGATAACAAAAAACAACAAGCACATACTAACGACTAATGAAGTTTTCGCCACCTTCTTAAAGGGAATATCTCGTAAAGTATAAATAAATAATATACTTACAGGAAGTTCTGAACTGAGAGATGTCATTTTCCCCACTATAAAATAAATTAAAATCGTTGCAAACAAACCAATGAGAGTTCTATAATCATATTTTCTCTTAAACGACTCTTTTATAACCAAAAGAAAGAGGGAAAAAGCTATCGCTAATTTATAAACTGTTCCAGGTAGATACCGAGCATAAAAAGTTACATTTAATATCGAAACCGTTAAAAATATCCCTAAAGCAACAAGAGCCAAAAGTTCTGGTACAGATTTTATTTTTAGTACTAATTTCATTCTTATTATTCATCCCTATCTAAAAACTCTGTCCATATTTTTTTCCAAAGAATTTTGCTTGTAAAAAGGACTTCCCTTTTTGAATCAAATCGATTTTTTCCATATAAATGAACGGAATCTCTTTTACCCGCAAATCTTGTTTTGCCAACCAAACATTAAACAAGCGTTCGCTGATTCTACCAAATAATCTAGCTTCAAAAGCAGAATAATCTGTTATATCTAATTTTTTATATAGTTCATCAATAATTGGGAATAACCATTCACAATAAGCCGTCACATTCTCTTTAGACATGATAAACATATTGAACATATACCCACTGCGTTGTTTCATTATACTATCAAATGTTTCAACGTATTCTGGGCTTATCTCACTTATAATCTGACGCGTTATATCTAAATGCTTAGCATCGTGTGTATGAGAATAGTGCGAGTATAGAGTTTCAATGTAATACTTCCGTTTTTGGGGTACGATAACATCATAATTCGACATCAAGTTTTTCACTTCTGATTTTGAAAGGATAATATCATCCATACTGATTGCTTCACTATATGATTGTCTTTTTGATGTGAAATATCGACGATAATGTACTAACCCAAGATAATCACATTCTAAATTTTTCCATGCCCAATACAATCCCGTCAATTCGCAATAATAAGGATTAAGGTGAGAAATATGAACTCCTTGATTATCTGGTTGATAACCTAAATCTCCCTTCCCCTCACTGCCAACTTGGATAGGGACGTACAATTCCTTATCCTCCGGCATTTGAAATCTTTTATGTGTCGCAATTATTATTTTAAACGTTTTAGACATTTCTATATCCTAATTCAATTTCCTTCATTTGTTACTATCTTAATAATCTTTTATTCCAAATAGTTCACCACTAAAACTATCTTGACCCGAAAAGATGAAATTGAATACAAAAGGATATCTTTAGTATTCAATTTCATCTTTATATATTCCGCTCCATATCGACTCAGCTTGACTTTTCAATGCGCCCCTTCACGAGATAACACTCTTTTAATGGTCAAAAAGAAGATTTTGATATCTAACCGTAAAGACTGATTTCTAGGATAATATAATTCCATCTCACAACGTTCAGGATAATATACTCCACTCCTACCAGAAACTTGCCATATCCCTGTAATCCCAGGACGAACAGACAATAAAATTTCCTGTTCATCCTCGGTATATTCGTCTAGTTCATTTTCAAGAATTGGTCTTGGACCAATAAGACTCATATCACCTAGTAGTACATTTATAAACTGTGGAACCTCATCAATACTTGTTTTTCTTATAAAATCTCCAATATTTGTAAGTCGTGGATCCTCATTTGGTGGCAATTTATAGCTATTCTTTTTATACTTTTCATAAAGTTCCTTATTCGAAATCAGAATTTCTTCTGCATTCTCGACCATCGACCTAAACTTAATGATTTTAAATTTTTTCCCTCTGAGACCTGCTCTGCACTGTGTAAAAAATATACTTCCTTTGTAACCTTTCATTTTATAGATTACAAAGATGACCAGAGAACAGGGTAAAACTATAAATACCGTTCCAAACAAGCCGATAAATACATCCATAGACCTTTTGAAGGCAATATAGATGATCTTGTTTTGTTTCACCTAAAACTCCCCCTTGTAATAATCCCCTTAGATAATTCTCCAACTACATGATTCCCTACTTTTTCCCATAGTTCCCATATGCTCCATAGGAGCCATATTTTTCAACTGAAGTATTAAATTTATTTAGAACTACTCCTAGAAATGGTTTGCTTGTTTGTTCGAGTTGTTCTTTAGCTTTTTGGACATCACGACGATTGGTTTCACCAGCAGCAGTTACCAAAACAGAAGCGTCACACTGTTGCGTGATAATCGCCGCATCGATAACAACTCCAATCGGGGCAGTATCTACGACGATGTAGTCAAAGTACTTGCGTAAGGTGTCAATCATGGTCGCAAAATTTTCACTTTGTAATAAAGCTGTTGGGTTTGGTGATACAGAGCCCGCTTGAATGACAAACAAATTTTCAACATTGGTTTCACATAAACCTTGTGATAGATCTGTCGTCCCAGATAAAAACTCTGTTAGGCCTGTAATCTTTTCACGTGATTTAAAGACACCTGACATGACTGAATTACGGATATCCGCATCGATCAACAGTGTCTTATAGCCTGCACGCGCGAAAGCCCAAGCAATATTGGTAGAAGTTGTTGATTTCCCTTCTCCTGGTTTGACAGACGTAATAGAAATCACTTGCAAGTTATTCCCACTCAATTGAATATTGGTGCGAAGGGCATTATAGTACTCTTCTGCTTTTCTTGCCTGATCCAGTTTTTTATGTGCAATCTCTAACGTTGGCATTTTTCTCTCCTATTTCAATTTATCCAAATTTGGAACTACTCCCAATAGTGCAATTTGCAACACGTCCTCAATATCTTCTGGACGTTTCACTCGTGTATCCAAAATCTCAACAAGGAGAACTGTGACAACCATCACAACCGCTCCCGCAAGGAATCCAACCATGGTATTGCGACGAATATTTGGTGAAGATGGCGATGTTGCTGGGCGTGCTTCTTCAAGCGTTGTCACATCCGAAACGCGAGTGACGCTGATGATCTTTTGAGCCGCAACCTCTCTCAAAGAGTTGGCGATACGGCTAGCCTCCTCAGGTGCACGGTCTGTAACAGAAATCGATACAATACGCGTATCCACTGGAACTGTTACCTTGATTTTACTAGCTAGACCTTTTGGAGGGAGTTCTAGTTTCAAATCAGTCGCAACCTTCTCTAAAACGTCTTGCGAGAGAATGATTTCACGATAGTCTTTTACCAAGTAAGATCCTGCTTGCAAGTCTTGGTTAGTCAAGCCAGGCTTATCTCCCTGATTACGATTGACCACATAAATTCGGGTCGTACTCGTAAACTCCGGCTTCACAATAAAACTACTGTAGGCAAAAGCTACTGTCCCTGTCACAAATGCTACCAAAGCAATTAAAAGTTTTCGTTTCCAAAGGATTTTAAGCAAGTGAAATACATCGATTTCCATCATATTTTGTTCTTTCATTTTTTCTCCTAAATCAATTGATCCATTATTATTTTTCGGGGATTATCCTTAAAAAGTTCCTTAGCCTTATCTTCACTGTATTTTTTAGCAATGATATCATAGGCTTCCTCCATATGAGGAGGTCTGTGATCCAAGTTGTGCATATCACTTGCTATCACATGAACCAGATTTCGTTCCAAGAAATACTGGGCCCTCTTTTTCATAAATTTATAAGTTTCTCCGAAGAGTCTTGGTTTCAAAACATGAGAACTATTAACCTGAGTATAACATCCCATATCAATCAGCTCTCGCACGCGCTTTTCATTGTTTTCTAAAGCATCATAGCGCTCAATGTGGGCAATGACGGGTGTAATGCCTAGCATTAGAATATTACTCAACCCCTTATGTATATCCCGATAGGGTGTATTCATACTAAACTCGATTAAAGCATAGCGGCTATCGTTGATGGTTGGGATTAATTTCTTTTCTAACTTCTCAACAACATCCGGAGTATAGTAGATTTCCGCTCCATAGGCAATGATTAAGTCATCCGCAACTTCCTTAGCCATTTCTCGCACCTTCAGAAAGTTAGTTGCGATTTTTTCTTCAGGAGTTTCGAACATCCCTTTTCGTCTATGCGAAGTGGAAACAATTGTTCTCACTCCTTGACTATAGGCCTCTCTAAGAAGTTTTTTACTTTCCTCTATCGACTTTGGACCATCGTCCACATCAAAAACGATGTGCGAATGGATATCTATCATGCTACTTGCCCTCCATCACATCCTTGATAGCAGCTTTCGCAGCGGCCAAACTACTTTCATCAATTTCCATCATGTAGAGGTTACTATCTGGCATAGCGTATGAAGGAAGATCCGTGCGTCCAGTTCCCTTCAAGTCTTGAGAATTGACTTTGTAGCTCCCACCACTCTCCAATTGAGTATTAACCAGATCCATCAAGGTTTCCAAAGGCATATTGGTCTGAAGAGAATCTTGCAATCCCTTGATGATGTTATCGTAGTTTTTTAAAGCCTCAGTTGACGTCAACTTCTGAATAATAGCTACAATAACCTTTTGTTGGTTCCGACCACGATCTCGATCTCCATCTGCTAGAGAGTAGCGCTCACGGACAAAACCAAGAGCCTGCTCAGAGTCTAAATGAACATTCCCAACAGGATAATACTTCCCGTTAGTATGTGCTGTAAACTCCTGATCATTATAGACATCAATTCCACCTAAAAGGTCAATTAACTTCAAGAAAGAGGTAAAGTTTAAGCGCACATAGTAGTTAATATCCACACCATAGAGATTTTCCAAAGTATGAATCGACGAGTCCACTCCATAAATACCAGCGTGGGTCAATTTATCCTTTTGATTATTTCCCCCATCCGCAATCGGAACATAAGAATCTCGAGGCGTTGTAGTCAGAAGGATTTTCTTGGTATCTCGGTTCACAGTCATTAGAATATTCACATCTGAACGAGAAACGGAACTAATCGGACCATAGGTATCAATACCGCTCACATAAATATTGAAAGCTTTATTCTTCGATATCTTTGGTGCCGCAACATCCTTAGTTAATTGTTTTGTATAGATTTTTTTGATTTTTGAAGCATAATCTGGATACTCTGCTTCAATGATATTTTCAAAGACACTATTTAAGACAATTGCTTTCGTTTCACCAGAAAGCAGACTCTTATAAGCTGCTAGATAAGAAGCACTCTGTTCAACTGTCAAGTCTTTACTCTGTGTCGTCTTAATATCTGCCACCAACTTTTGGATATTATCATTATCTGTTTCAGTTGGACCTGTAACACTCTCTAACTGAGTCACATTATTGATTTCACTATCTTTCAAAACGACCACACTCATCGAATACTCTGAGTAGTTTGAGGTCGCATTGATATGATTGGTAAAACCGACAAACTGTTGCAAAGCATAGAGAGAAACCGAGCTAACTACGATAGCAAGTGTCAAAAAGAAAACCGTAAACTTCTCGGCTTTTTTATACACTATCAGGAGGATTGCAATTACAGCAGAAACGAGAATAAGAACCGCCGTAAGGATATTGAGGTACCGAAAAGCTAGGATATTATGTTTGAAAATTAAGAACAACAAAAAACCACTCAATAACAAATAAATGGTTACTAAAACTATATTAATATTTCGTTTTACATTCCCTAAACGAGCTCTCTTTGAACGTCTACTCATGATAATCCCCTATACACGTTAATAGTTATAAATATTATATCACAATCATGATGGAAATTCCATCCATCCTTGCTATTTTCAGCGTTTTCATTCGCTTTTGTTCTCTTAAGTTGCTCTGAAATATAAGCAAAGTTCCGAATGCCATTCTGCACAAAAAGACAAGGCGCTCAGGGGCAACCTTGTCTGTAATCTTATTTTACGTGGTTTTCAAACTCTTTTTGACTCTTTTCGACAGCTTTTTTACTTTCTTCTTCCCACTTAGCCTTGGCTTCGTCAAATTGTTTCTTGGTAACAGGATCTTTTTGTAATCTCATGTACTTATAATTATTTCCGTCACCCTTGATACCTACTAGGGAGTAGGCACGTGTAAACGGAGTTACTTTAGTTACAGAGGCTGTACCGCCATTTGACATAGCAGACATGACCAGAGAATTGTCAATCATCCAAGCTTGAGCTTCAGCGTATTTTTCATAACGCTTAGCGACATCTTTGTTCTCTGCATCTGCTTCTTTCAGGAGTTGTGTATAGGTATCGAGCCCCAAACTCTTAATGAGCTCTTGGTCTTCCTTGGCATCAAGACCAAAAATTTTGAGATAGAAACCAGTTTCAGCATTGAAGGGATCTAGATAAGTTGATGGATCCTGGTAATCACCAACCCAACCATCAAAGTTTAGGTCGTAATCACGAGCTGCTGGATTTGGTGCTAGGAAGGCAACATTTCCAAAGTCATCTGTAGAAAGCTGTTGAACATCAATGACGATATTGTCAGAACCTAGTACTGTTTCAAGGGTTTGTTTAACCGAGTTCATACCAGAAACCGCATTTTTATTCGTCTGATCAACAGGGACATCCAAATGGATTGGGAAAGTCACGCCTTGGGCTTCCAATTCCTTTTTAGCTTCCGCAAATTTTGCTTGGGCCTTTTCCTTGTTAAAGTAGGCATCTTGAGCATCTGCCAAATTGATACCTGACCACTCAGTTCCGTAGTTCACAAGCTTAGAAGCTGTTGCTTCTCCAAAGGTCTTATCTCCCACCTGGACAAATATTGGAGGAACTAGAGTATTACGAAGGGTTTTGCTCGCTGCTTCTTCACCGTTAGATTGAGCAGAGTAGGCTGTTCGATCAATACCAAAGTTGATAGCCTGACGGAAATTTTTATTTAAGATAGCTGTTTGAGCTGATTTCTTTTGTTCGTCCGTTGTTTTAGCGGTATGATTATAGGTTTTGCGGTTGACGTTAAAGTTAAAGTACCAAGATGTCTTATCTTGTAAGCTATAGACGATATTGTCTTGGTATTTTTCTTTTGTCTTAGCATAGTTCGAACTATTTGGATAGACTCCTGCAATCGAGTAAGCACCACTTTCAAAGTTTCGAATGGTCATCTCCTGATCTGACCCATCAAAGTAAGCTAACTTAACTTTTTCAATGGTTACTTTATCATGATCATAATAGTGTGGATTCTTCACATATTCGATCGAAGATTTTGATGTGAAATCTTTTAACAGATAGGGACCGTTATAAAGGATACTGTCTGGTGTCAAGGTACCAAAATCTTTATCCTTTGATTTCAAGAACTCTTCGTTGACTGGGAAAAGAATACTATTGGTTGTCTTTGAATTCCAATACGGTTCTGGTCGAGTCAAAGTGTACTCGACTGTGTAATCATCCAAGGCTTTGACACCGACAGTTGAAAAGTCATTGGTCACACCCGTCACATAGTCATTCAATCCCTTGATTGAATTTTGGATCAGATCCATGGCTTGCCCCTTGTTGTCCGCGGCATATTTGATCCCAGTGACAAAATCCTGAGCTTTGACTGAAGCATATTCCTCACCGTCAGCTGTATACCACTTGGCATCTTTTCTAAGCTTGTAGGTATAAGTCAAACCATCTGCTGAAACAGACCAATCCTCCGCAAGAGCAGGTACGAGGTTCCCATAGCTGTCATTTTCTAACAAACCATCTACAAGATTGGTAATAACGGCAGTGTTATCTGCATAATAATCTAGGAGATAGTTAAAAGTTGTTGGATTCGCACTAAATGTTGATGAATAAGTGCTAGTATCTGTGTTGGACTGTCCACATGCAGAGAGCAAAATCCCTGTCGCTAAGACGAGACCTGTCCCGATTAGTCTTTTTTTCAGTTTGATCATCATTCGCTCCTTTATGTCACTTTTTATAACATAACTATATTTTATCAAATTTATTCAAAAATGTAAAGTTACTACTTTTATGACAACTGGTGTCTCAAAACAAAAAAAGGAAGCACAGTTTCCTGCAACTTCCTTTTCTGTTTATAGATTACTTGACGTGTTTTTCAAGTTCTTTTTGGTATTTGGCATTTGTTTCGATTTTTTCTTGTTGCCATTTCTTGAAGGCTTCTTCGTATTCTTTTGCAGTCACAACATCATTTTGCAATTCCAAACCTTTGAACACAAATGGGTCTCCCTTGATTCCGACTTGAGAGTATGCTTTTGTGAATGGTACAGTACGGCTAACAGTTGGAGAACCACCTGAAGAAGCAACTGGGATCAAAAGCGAACTATCAGATACCCAAGCTTGCGCTTTAGCGTATTTTTCGTAACGCTTATTGAGGTCGCTTGTTTCAGCTGCGGCATCATCCAAGAGTTTCTTGTATTCGTCTAGACCGACTTGAGCCATCACTTCTGGATCTTTTCCACGAGTGATCCCCAAGTGTTTAAGGGCAGAACCCTTCTTAGCATCAAGGATGTTGAGGTAGGTAGCTGGGTCTTGATAGTCTGGTCCCCAACCAGTTCCGTTCAAGTCATAGTCTTTTTGGGATGGAACCTTGGCTTGAGACGTAATGCTTATTTTCTCATTATCGGTCATTTGAAGGACATCAACAATGACATTTTCAGTACCAAGTGATGATTCGATAGACTGCTTGAGTGAGTTGGTTTGTTGAACCGCGATTACATCTGTTTGTTCAACGGGGATATCCAAATGGATTGGGAAGGTAACACCCTTGGCTTGCAATTCTTCCTTGGCTTTAGCAAAGGCTGCCTTAGCTTTTTCAGGACTGTAAATCGTATCCTTGCCATCTGTAAGGGCTACATCTTTCCACTGGTCTCCATATGAAACGAGCTCTGCCTGAGCCAACTCTCCAAAGGTTTTTTCACCCACTTGAACGTAGTCATGTGGCACTAGGCTGTTACGGATAATCTTGTTCGCACCTTCTTCACCATTCAACTGAGCAGTATAAGAATGACGATCAAGGGCAAAGTTCAGCGCCTGACGGAAGTTCTTGTTGAGAAGAGCTTCTTTCGTTGATGTTTTTTGAGCTTCGTCTGTTTTAGCTGTTTTATTATAAGATTGGCGGTTTACGTTAACAGTGAGGTAGTAGCTTGTCGCTTCTTGTGGACTGTAAACAATCTTATCACCGTACTCTTGTTTAGTTGACTCAAAATTTGAACTTGTTGGGAAGAGACGAGCTGTTGTATAGGCACCTTGTGTAAAGCTACGAATCAAAGATTCTTGGTCTGATCCATCGTAGAAAGTTAGTTTAATATTGTCAATCTTGACATTGTCCTTATCCCAGTAGTTTGGATTCTTTTCATATTCAATGACTGATTTTGAAGTCAATGATTTCAAGAAATAAGGACCATTATATAGGATACCTGATGGGGTTGGTGCACCGTAGTCGCTCCCTTTAGAATTCAAAAATTCTTCATTAACTGGAAGCATGGTTGCAGTTGTGACCTTAGAGTTCCAGAAACTTTCTGGTTTGTTGAGCGTGTATTCTACCGTGTAATCATCAACAGCCTTAACTCCTACGGTAGAGAAATCATTGCTCTCACCACTAACATACTCTGCCAAACCTTTGATAGAATCCTGAATCAAAGAAAGACCATCTGATTTTCCGTCAGCAGCATGTTTAAGCCCAGTAACAAAGTCTTTGGCCTTAACTTCAGCGTATTCTTCTCCATCAGAAGTATACCATTTTACACCCTTACGAAGTTTGTAGGTGTAAGTCAAACCATCCTTTGAAACAGACCAGTCTTCTGCAAGTGATGGAATTAAGTTCCCATACTTGTCATTTTCCAAAAGACCATCAACAACGTTTGCTATAACGTCAGAGGTTGAGCTCTTGCTCGTCACACTATAGTCCAAAGAAGATGGATCCATAGCGTAGACATAAGAGAATGTTTTGGGAGCATCCGCTTTCTTTTCACTTTGCCCACAAGCAGTTAACAGTAGAGCTGCACTCAAAACAGCACCTGCTCCTAAGAGCCACTTTTTCGATTTCATAAGTAATCTCCTTAAAGATAGTGTTTTCACCATTATACCCTATTTTTTCATAAAAGCAAGGACTTTCGACAGATTTTTTAGAAAATTCTAACAAATATTTTTTAAAGACTTTTCTATATATTTTTTAGTGAAAGAACCTCAAGTGTACTGCACCCCAAATGCCTTTTTTACCCCTTTTAAATTTTGAGGGAGTTCCCAATCTCCCTCACCCCACAATTCCTTTTTAGTTCGTTTTCTTTGAAATAATAATATTTTACGGTATAATGTAAGCGTATACATAAAAACTAATTCAGTAGGTGAACTAATAGAATTCATCACTTTAGTTTTTCGGTTCCAATTTGTTTATAGAAAGGAGAATTCTAATGATATATACAAAATTGGTGTTGTTTATTACCTTTCTTGTAATAAGCTTGTTACCTGATAAGATTTTTGGAAAAAATAAAAAAATTTGGAAAATAGTTCTTGCAATATTGATGGCGGCAACAGCATTATCATTTATGTACTAAGTTATTTTAAGAATGTAGGGGAATAAACCCTACATTCTTTTTAGTTTTTTTCCTGTATCACAATGCATTATTTTAAAATACTATGTCTTATAATTGTTTTTTGAGCATAAAGGAAACTGTCCCAAGAAGCGTGTGGAGTTTACTGTATCAACATTTCCGATGATATCAATTTTCTCGACTTCTCCTACTTCCACACACTACCATGTGTACCATCCATTTTGATTGTCTCGCACTTTTATCGCATATAATCTTTCAACTTTACCAAATTTATAACAAGTGAAAGCTATGTTAAACCAGGCCTTCAGTGAGAATCATTACACAAATACGATTCTTCATAGAGATCAAGGCCAGCAATACCAACATGATTCTTATCATCGGTTTCTAGAGAATAAGGAAATTCAGCCATCCATGTCGCGCAAGGGTAACAACCCAGACGACGGTATGATGGAGTCCCTCTTTGGTATTTTGAAATCGGAGATGTTTTACGGTTATGAGAAGCACTTTAGGTCTTTAGAAGACCTTGAACAAGCAATTGTGAACTACATTTATTACTACAATAACAAACGAATCAAAGTTAAACTAAAAGGATCTAGCTCTGTTCAATACAGAACTAAATCCTTCGGATAAATAAATTGTCTAACTTTTGGGAGTCAGTACAAAGCATCAAATGCTTGAGGTTCACTTATTTTAATCCGTTAGTTCCACACAGAAAGCATCCCATGGAGCCAAGACCTGTTTTTCAACTGCTTCTTGAGTCACAGTGTTTTCAATCAAGACAGATTTAACTCTTTCTTCTACTGAAAAGTTTTGTTTTTCATTGGACAAGTTGGCCACAACTAGGAAGCGACGACCCCCGTCCTTACGGATATAAGCAAAGACCTTATCAGAAGTATCGAGTAATTCAAAGTCAGCTCGAATCAGCCAGCTGTTCTCCTTACGAATTTGAACGAGTTTTTGATAAGTATAGAAGATCGAATCTGGGTTTGCTAGTGCTTCTTGAACGTTGATTTCTTGATAGTTTGGATTAACTGCCAACCAAGGCTGACCAGTTGAGAAACCAGCATTTTTGCTTTCATTCCATTGCATCGGGGTACGGGCATTATCACGTCCGATGACACGGATACTGTCCATAATTTCCTCGAGCGGAACACCTTTTTCAAGTGCCTCACGCGCATAGTTGAGGGATTCAATATCTTCTACTTGATCCAGTGTTTCAAAAGGATAGTTGGTCATCCCAATCTCCTCACCTTGGTAGATATAAGGAGTCCCTCTCATGAGATGAAGCAAGATTGCAAAGGCTTTGGCAGATTTTTCGCGGTGTTCTTGGTCATTTCCCCAGATAGAGACGATACGAGGGAGGTCATGGTTGTTCCAGAAGAGGGAATTCCAGCCGTCCTCAACACCTAACTCTGTCTGCCATTTGTTGAAGATTTCTTTTAACTTCCCTACATTTAACTCTTTTTGGTAGTGCCACTTAGGTTGCCCTTCCTGATACTGAAGACAGATATGCTCAAACTGGAAGACCATAGACAATTCTTGTCCTTTTGGATCCGAGTAAAGCTTGGCAATTTCTGGCGTTGCCCCCCAAGTTTCTCCCACCGTCAAAAGATCTTTATCCCCAAAGGTCGCCTGATTCATTTCCTTGAGATAGGGATGGAGCATAGGACCATTATTCACTACCTTCTCATCAGGAATCTTACCAATCATATCAATGACATCCATACGGAAACCACCAATACCTTTTTCAATCCAGAAGTTCATCATCTCGTAAATTTTCTGGCGAAGTTTTTCATTCTCCCAGTTGAGATCAGGCTGTTTCTTGCTGAAAAAGTGGAGATAGTATTGACCTGACTTTTCATCGTATTCCCAAGCAGACCCACTAAAAATGGAATCCAAATCGTTGGGCTCATCCCGCCAGATATAGTAGTTTCGCTCAGAGCTGTCAGGATTTTCACAGGCCTCGACAAACCAAGCATGCTCATCCGAGGTATGATTGACCACCAAGTCCATGATGATACGAATATCACGTTTCTTAGCTTCTGCGATCAGTTGGTCCATGTCCTCCATGGTTCCGAAAATAGCAGCAATCGCTTGATAATCGGCAATATCATAGCCATTATCATCCATCGGACTGTCATAAACGGGAGAAAGCCAAATCGCTGTGATTCCTAACTTAGCTAGATAGTCCAACTTACTAGTAATTCCTGGCAAATCACCAATTCCATCTCCATTACTATCCATAAAACTCTTTGGATAGACTTGATAGACTACGGCATTGTGCCACCATTTTTCTTGCATCTGTTTACCTCATTATTTTAATATTCTACAGTCTATGATAGCGCTTTTTAAATCTTAGTGCAAGCGTTTGCCTAATCTTTTTGATTTCTTTTTTAGCTCCGTAGTTTCCTAACTCCCATTTTTTTTATATAATAGAGGTCAGAGGTAAAAAAATGAAAAAACAAGCTTTTAGTTCTGAACAATATTTAAATCTACAGCGCGACCACATTTTGGAGCGCATTAACCAATTTGACGGCAAGCTTTACCTAGAGTTTGGCGGCAAAATGTTAGAAGATTTCCACGCTGCTCGTGTACTGCCTGGTTATGAGCCTGACAACAAGATCAAGCTCTTGCAGGAGTTGAAGGAGCAAGTTGAGGTTGTGATTGCTATTAACGCTAGCAATATCGAGCATTCCAAAGCACGTGGCGACCTAGGCATTTCTTATGACCAAGAAGTTCTTCGTTTGATCGACAAATTCAATGAACTGGGAATCTTTGTCGGTTCTGTTGTCATCACACAATACGCCGGACAACCCGCTGCAGATGCCTTCCGCAACCAGTTAGATAAAAACGGGATTGATTCCTATCTTCATTATCCAATCAAAGGATACCCGACTGATATGGACCACATCATTTCTCCAGAAGGTATGGGGAAAAACGACTACATCAAAACTAGTCGCAACTTGATTGTTGTAACTGCTCCTGGACCTGGTTCTGGAAAATTGGCCACTTGTATGTCCAATATGTACCATGACCAACTTAATGGCATCAAGTCTGGTTACGCTAAGTTTGAAACATTTCCAGTTTGGAATCTTCCCCTTCATCACCCAGTCAACTTGGCCTACGAGGCTGCAACCGCGGACCTTGATGATGTCAATATGATTGACCCTTTCCATCTCCAAACCTACGGAGAAACCACTGTCAACTACAACCGTGATATCGAAATCTTCCCAGTGCTCAAACGTATGTTGGAGCGCATTCTCGGTGAATCTCCATACGCTTCACCAACAGACATGGGTGTCAATATGGTTGGCTTTGCTATTACAGATAATGAGGCTGCTATCGAAGCCTCTAAACAAGAAATCATCCGTCGCTACTATCAGACTGTACTTGATTTCAAAGCTGAAAAAGTCGGAGAAACTGCTGTCAAGAAGATTGAACTGCTCATGAACGACCTCGGTATCACACCTGCAGACCGTAAGGTTGCTGTTGCTGCACGCCAAAAAGCAGAAGAAACTGGTGGCCCTGCCCTAGCCCTTGAGTTGCCAAATGGGGAAATCGTAACTGGTAAAAACTCTGAACTCTTTGGTCCTACAGCTGCTGCCTTGATCAATGCCATCAAAAAATCAGCTAACATCGCTAAGGAAGTAAAACTCATCGAGCCTGAAGTCGTCAAACCAATTCAAGGCCTTAAAATCAATCATCTCGGTAGCCGCAATCCTCGCCTCCACTCAAATGAAATTTTGATTGCACTTGCAATCACAGCCATGGAAAATCCTGATGCTGCGCGTGCCATGGAAGAACTTGGTAACCTCAAAGGAAGCGAAGCTCACTCAACCATCATCCTGACCGATGAAGACAAGAATGTCCTTCGCAAACTAGGTATCAACGTAACCTTTGA
>CAUPXG010000015.1:0-33921 GCA_963515155.1 Streptococcus oralis
AGAGCATCTGCCTTACAAGCAGAGGGTCAGCGGTTCGATCCCGTTAACTCCCATAGGTCCCGTAGTGTAGCGGTTATCACGTCGCCCTGTCACGGCGAAGATCGCGGGTTCGATTCCCGTCGGGACCGTTTAAGATAACGGAAGTTATTTTAGACTCGTTAGCTCAGTTGGTAGAGCAATTGACTTTTAATCAATGGGTCACTGGTTCGAGCCCAGTACGGGTCATATTTGCGGGTTTGGCGGAATTGGCAGACGCACCAGATTTAGGATCTGGCGCTTAACGGCGTGGGGGTTCAAGTCCCTTAACCCGCATAATAGAAATCAGCCGGCTTAGCTCAGTTGGTAGAGCATCTGATTTGTAATCAGAGGGTCGCGTGTTCAAGTCATGTAGCCGGCATTTTTGAATAGGATGCGAACGTAGTTCAGTGGTAGAACATCACCTTGCCAAGGTGGGGGTCGCGGGTTCGAATCCCGTCGTTCGCTTGAGGCGGCCGGGGTGGCGGAACTGGCAGACGCACAGGACTTAAAATCCTGCGATTGGTAACGATCGTACCGGTTCGATTCCGGTCCTCGGCATATAATAATGATGAGCACCCTTAGCTCAACTGGATAGAGTACCTGACTACGAATCAGGCGGTTAGAGGTTCGACTCCTCTAGGGTGCATTTTTTTATTTAACGCGGGAAGTAGCTCAGCTTGGTAGAGTACTTGGTTTGGGACCAAGGTGTCGCAGGTTCGAATCCTGTCTTCCCGATTGATTACGAGGATACTTAAAGGTATCTTTTTTTATTTACTAAGGAGATTCTGAGAGTCTTCTTTTTTGTTTACGGAACAAATTTGTGTAAACTAGCAGTGCTTAAGGAATGGTACTAGTCATATATTTTCTTTAATTATGGTAAAATAGTAAGAGAATAATGTGAGGAAAATGAATGTCAAGTAAGTTTGAAATTTTAATGAATCAACTAGGAATTTCTGATCAATTGAGACGGGATCCTGCTCTTGTTGATGCCAGAATTGAGCGTGTTGTGGTTCATAAAATTAGTAAGATTTGGGAATTTCATTTTGTCTTTTCTAATATTTTACCGATTGAAATCTTTTTAGAGTTAAAGAAAAGGCTTAGTGAAGAATTTTCTAAGACAGGGAATCGAGCTGTTTTCGAAATCAAGGTTCTCTCTCTAGAATTTTCAAATGAACTCTTACAAGCCTACTATAGAGAGGCTTTTTCTGAAGGTCCGTGTGCAAGTCAAGGGTTTAAATCTCTTTACCAGAACTTGCAAGTTCGTGCGGAGGGAAATCAACTCATTATTGAAGGTTCAGAGGCGATTGATAAGGAGCACTTTAAGAAGAATCATCTTCCTAATTTGGCAAAGCAACTCGAAAAGTTTGGTTTTCCAGCTTTTGTATGTCAAATAGAAAAGAATGATGCTCTTACACAAGAGCAGGAGGAAGCCTTCCATACCGAGAATGAACAAATCGTTCAGGCTGCCAATGAGGAAGCGCTCCGGGCTATGGAGCAACTGGAACAAATGGCTCCTCCTCCAGTAGAAGAGAAGCCAGCCTTTGATTTTCACGCTAAAAAGGCTGCGGTCAAGCCTAAACTAGATAAGGCTGAAGTTACCCAGATGATCGACGTGACGACTGAGGAAAATCGCCTGGTCTTTGAAGGGGTCGTTTTTGATGTGGAGCATAAGGTGACCAGAACTGGTCGCGTTTTGATCAATTTTAAAATGACGGATTATACTTCAAGTTTTTCAATGCAAAAATGGGTTAAGAATGAGGAAGAGGCTCAGAAGTTTGACATCATTAAGAAGAATTCTTGGCTCCGAGTTCGTGGGAATGTGGAGATGAATAACTTCACACGTGATTTGACCATGAACGTCCAGGATGTGCAGGAAGTTGTTCACTATGAGCGGAAGGATTTGATGCCAGAAGGTGAGCGTCGGGTTGAGTTTCATGCTCATACCAACATGTCGACCATGGATGCTTTACCAGAGGTAGAGGAGATCGTTGCGACAGCTGCTAAGTGGGGACACAAGGCGGTTGCCATCACGGACCATGGAAATGTTCAATCTTTCCCACACGGCTATAAGGCGGCCAAGAAAGCTGGAATCCAGCTGATCTATGGAATGGAAGCCAATATTGTGGAGGACCGTGTCCCTATCGTTTACAACGAAGTGGAGATGGACTTGTCAGAAGCTACCTATGTGGTTTTTGATGTGGAAACTACGGGGCTTTCAGCCATCTATAATGACCTGATTCAGGTTGCGGCCTCTAAGATGTATAAGGGAAATGTTATTGCCGAATTTGATGAATTTATCAATCCTGGGCATCCCTTATCAGCCTTTACTACTGAATTAACAGGTATTACAGACGATCATGTCAAAAATGCCAAACCACTGGAACAAGTTTTACAAGAATTCCAAGAGTTTTGCAAGGATACAGTCTTAGTCGCCCACAATGCTACCTTTGACGTTGGCTTTATGAATGTCAACTATGAGCGTCATGGTCTGCCTAAGATTAGCCAGCCAGTTATCGATACGCTGGAGTTTGCTAGAAATCTCTATCCTGAGTATAAACGTCATGGTTTGGGGCCTTTGACTAAGCGTTTTGGTGTAGCACTTGAACACCACCACATGGCCAACTACGATGCGGAAGCTACTGGTCGTTTGCTTTTCATCTTTATCAAAGAGGTAGCAGAAAAACATGGTGTGACCGATCTAGCTAGACTAAACATTGATTTGATTAGTCCAGACTCTTATAAAAAAGCTCGGATTAAGCATGCGACTATCTATGTCAAGAATCAAGTTGGTTTAAAAAATATTTTTAAGCTGGTTTCTTTGTCCAATACCAAGTACTTTGAAGGAGTACCACGAATTCCGAGAACGGTTCTAGATGCCCATCGGGAAGGTTTGATTTTAGGTTCAGCCTGTTCGGAAGGTGAAGTTTTCGATGCGGTCGTTTCCCAAGGTGTGGATGCGGCGGTTGAGGTGGCCAAGTATTATGACTTTATTGAGGTCATGCCACCAGCTATCTATGCTCCCTTGATTGCCAAGGAGCAGGTTAAGGATATGGAGGAACTCCAGACTATTATCAAGAGTTTGATAGAGGTTGGGGATCGTCTTGGCAAGCCTGTTCTAGCTACGGGAAATATCCACTATATCGAACCGGAAGAAGAGATTTACCGTGAAATTATCGTACGTAGTTTGGGGCAAGGAGCTATGATTAACCGAACCATCGGTCATGGTGAACATGCCCAACCAGCTCCTCTTCCGAAAGCTCATTTTCGAACGACTAATGAGATGTTGGATGAATTTGCCTTCTTGGGCGAAGATCTAGCACGCAAATTGGTTATTGAAAATACCAGTGCCTTGGCAGAAATTTTTGAGCCTGTTGAGGTTGTTAAAGGTGACTTGTATACACCTTTCATCGACAAGGCTGAAGAAACGGTCGCTGAGTTGACCTATAAGAAAGCTTTTGAGATTTATGGAAATCCGCTGCCAGATATCGTTGATTTGCGGATTGAAAAAGAATTAACTTCCATTCTGGGGAATGGATTTGCCGTGATTTATCTGGCATCGCAGATGCTGGTGCAACGTTCCAATGAACGGGGCTACTTGGTTGGTTCTCGTGGGTCTGTTGGGTCCAGTTTTGTTGCGACTATGATTGGGATTACGGAGGTTAATCCTCTCTCTCCACACTACGTCTGTGGTCAGTGTCAGTATAGTGAGTTTATCACGGATGGTTCTTATGGTTCAGGTTTTGATATGCCCAATAAGGATTGTCCAAACTGTGGTCATAAACTCAGCAAAAATGGGCAGGATATTCCGTTCGAGACCTTCCTTGGTTTTGATGGAGACAAGGTTCCCGATATTGACTTGAACTTCTCGGGAGAAGACCAGCCTAGCGCCCACTTGGATGTACGTGATATCTTTGGTGAGGAGTATGCCTTCCGTGCGGGAACGGTTGGTACGGTAGCTGCCAAGACTGCCTATGGATTTGTAAAGGGCTACGAGAGAGACTACGGGAAGTTTTATCGTGATGCAGAGGTGGAACGCCTTGCTCAAGGTGCAGCTGGTGTCAAGCGGACAACGGGACAACACCCAGGGGGAATCGTTGTTATTCCTAACTACATGGATGTCTACGACTTTACTCCTGTCCAGTATCCAGCGGATGACGTGACGGCTGAATGGCAAACCACCCACTTTAACTTCCACGATATCGATGAGAACGTCCTCAAACTCGATGTGCTGGGGCATGATGATCCGACCATGATTCGGAAATTACAGGACTTGTCTAGGATTGACCCTAATGAAATTCCTATGGATGATGAAGGTGTCATGGCCCTCTTTTCTGGGACTGATGTGCTAGGTGTGACTCCTGAACAAATCGGAACACCGACGGGTATGCTGGGGATTCCAGAATTTGGAACCAACTTTGTACGTGGGATGGTAGACGAGACGCATCCGACGACTTTTGCAGAGTTGCTTCAGCTCTCAGGTCTATCCCACGGTACCGATGTGTGGTTGGGAAATGCCCAGGATTTGATTAAGCAAGGAATTGCTGACCTATCAACCGTTATCGGATGTCGGGATGACATCATGGTTTACCTCATGCACGCGGGTCTCGAACCAAAGATGGCCTTTACCATCATGGAGCGCGTACGTAAGGGCTTGTGGTTGAAGATTTCCGAAGAAGAACGAAATGGCTATATCGAAGCCATGAAGGCCAATAAGGTGCCAGAGTGGTATATCGAATCCTGTGGAAAAATCAAGTATATGTTCCCTAAAGCCCACGCGGCAGCCTACGTTATGATGGCCTTGCGTGTGGCCTACTTCAAGGTTCACCATCCCATTTATTATTACTGTGCTTACTTTTCAATCCGCGCTAAGGCTTTTGATATCAAGACCATGGGTGCGGGCTTGGATGCCATTAAGCGTAGAATGGAAGAAATCGCTGAAAAACGGAAGAATAATGAAGCCTCTAATGTGGAGATTGACCTCTATACAACTCTTGAGATTGTCAATGAAATGTGGGAACGTGGCTTTAAGTTTGGCAAGTTAGACCTCTATCGTAGTGATGCGACTGAATTTCTCATCGACGGAGATACCCTCATCCCACCATTTGTAGCAATGGATGGTCTGGGAGAGAACGTTGCTAAGCAACTGGTACGAGCGCGCCAAGAGGGCGAATTCCTCTCTAAAACAGAACTGCGCAAACGCGGTGGACTGTCATCTACCTTGGTTGAAAAGATGGATGAAATGGGGATTCTTAGTAATATGCCTGAGGATAACCAGTTGAGCTTGTTTGATGATTTATTTTAAAAAAAATTAACAGACGGACAAAAATTGTCCATCTGTTTTGTTATACTTATAGCATAACAAAGAAAGAGGTTTAAATGATGAACAATACAGGATTAGATAACAAATATCAATTTGAAAATTTTATAGAAAAAGACGGTAATGCTTTAGCAAAAAAAGAAGCTTTAGAAGTAGTAAAGAACTTAGGATTAAAATACAATCCCCTTTATATTTATGGGCAATCAGGTTCAGGAAAAACACATCTCCTGCAAGCAATTGGAAATAAGGTTCTTGAGAACAATCCAGAAAAGCGAGTAAAATATATTTCTGCTAAAGATTTATTAGAAAATGAGCTAGAAATACAAAAAGTTAGAAGTGAGAAGTTTGATCTCCTAATAGTAGATGATATTCAGATATTGGGAGAAAAGGATGATATGATTCAAGAAAAATTTTTTAATCTTTTTAATTCTCAACATGATATGAATAAACAAATGGTTTTCTCTGGTGACTCTGAACCAGATCAATTGGAAAATCTAAATTTTCATTTGATTGTGCGTTTTAAGTGGGGAATGACAGCTTGTCTAACATCGCTTGAAGATTAACAAAAAGGACATTAGATGAATGATCAAGAGAGATTACTAACAATCTTTTTACGCTTACAGTTTGGGACTCCGTTAGGAAAAAAGCAATTAGCCCAGGAATTTGAGGTTAGTGAAAAGACGATACAGAGAGATTTTTCGCTCCTTCGTGATATTTTATCCAGTCATCCCGATTTTAATGGAGACCTGCTTTATAGTCGTAAAACGAATAAGTATAGCCTATCAAGTAAGTCAGTTTTTAATAAAAAGGATATACTTGTTATTTCAAAGATTTTATTGGAAAATCGAGCATTGAATCGGCCAGAAATTGATAGCTTACTAAAAAATTTACTGATTTTAATTCCTCGTGATGACCAGAAAGAAATTGAGCAAATCATTGGTAGTGAAAAGCTTAATTATGCTCCCTTAACGGATCAGCAAGATAGAATAGAGAAAATTTGGAATTTATCGGAGTCTATTCTACATGAACAGGTCTTAGACATTATCTATCAAAAACCTTATTCGGAGTCTTCTAAGAAGCAGACGGTTTTGCCTGTATCTCTTTACTATGATAGTCATTATTTTTATCTGGTTGTTTATCAGTTAAAACACGCTACTTATATTACTTTAAGAGTAGACCGTATCCAATCATGGTCTCTTAGTGGTATAGAGAAACCCTCTATTTCTTATCGAGATAAATTTAGAGATGGTGATATTCGTAACGAGAGAGTTGATGCTTTTATCGGGAAGAAAATCAGTATTGAGATTGGGTATTTGTATGATCCTACTATTGTGATGGATCAATTTCCAAATGCAAAAATAGTTGGGAAAAATGGTTCCTGGACTCATTTTAAGTTTAAAAGTCAGTATACACCGGGTCTTAAACGCTGGTTGTTGGGACAAGGGGAAGCAGTTACTGTTTTGTCTCCTCGGATTTTAGTAGAGGATATGAAGCAAACAGTTCAAGAAATGATAGATAAATATAAATGAGGATAAAATGAGTATTCAATTTACTTCTAAAAAGGTTGGAGAACTACTGAAAGAAGGGAAATTGCGGATTCCTTCTTATCAAAGACCTTATAAATGGAACAGAAAACATATCCGTAACCTTTTTTATGATTTACGAGATGCTATGGGAAAAAAGGAATATCAGATTGGTTCTGTTATCTTGCATGAAAATGATAGATATTTAGATATTGTCGATGGACAGCAACGTCTAATTTCAATTTCCTTGTTTCTTCATTTATTAGATGATTTAGGGAATTATAAGGGTGCGAATCAACTGCTGAGTGCTGAATTTGGAGAGATGTCTTGCTATCATGCGAGTGAAAATTATAATGAGTGGAAAAATTTGACTCAATTGGTCGGCGAAAATCAGGCAAAAGATATTTGCAACTTTTTATTGGAAAATTGTTCTGTCTCCGTGATTACTATGCCACAGGCACGATTATCAGAGGCCTTTCAGTTATTTGATTCTCAGAACAATCGTGGAAAATCTTTAGAACCTCATGATTTGCTCAAAGCCTATCATCTTCGCAAGCAAGATTCAGAAGATGAAAAGATTGTTGAAAAGTGGGAGCAATTTGTAGAGGATAAAGATTTAAGTCTCAAAGAGTTATTTGATAAACATCTTTTTCGTATGAGACGGTGGTCTAGGGGAGAAACAGGATTAACAAACAAGCGTTATGGCTCTTATCTACGATTTACAGAGGATTTTATTGACGACTTTAAAGGCGTTGATTTGAATCAGAACTTTCCATACCTAGAATTGTATCGTCATATTGAGAAACTCCCTCTTTCAATTACTATGCCAATAATTGATGGAAGTAAATTTTTTGAGTATATTGAATCTGCTCATGAAACTATTAAAAATCATAAAGATTTTTTAAATGAAGAGTTAGGATTTTCTGATGAACCTGAAGGGGAAGAAAAAAATGTAGCTTACCCAGAAGGTATGTTAAACATTTACAATAGCTCAAAGGGTCGCTATCTCAAGTGTCACAATATATTCCTAAATATTTGCTCGCTTTTCGCAGATAGATTTGGAAAAGAGGAGCTATCAAAGGAGATAGTAGAGATCTTGTTTATTTGGTCTTACTACCCTCGAGTTAAATCTAAAGCCATATATGATGCGACGGTTGGGAACTATGCTGCTGGTGGAAGGTTTAGACAAAAAATAGAAGAATTAAGAAATATGGTGCAATTCCTGTTTATGCTTTTAACTTTGTGGATTATGTTTTATGGAAAAATCGTGAAGAATTAAAGAAAGCATACGATGTTAAGTTTGAAGATTTCAAATTTGCTTATCGTCGCTCCATAGAACATTGGTTTCCACAACATCCAAATAGTGATGAAAGAGTTGAAAAAATTGATGATAAATTTTTGCACTCTTTTGGGAATCTTTGTATCATTACAGATAGTCAAAATTCGAAGTTTGGAAATTTAGTTCCAAGTGCAAAGTATAAACAGTGGGAAGGAATTTTCAATCGCCAGAGTTTAAAATTACAGATGATGGCAGATGTAACGGTAAAGAATGATAAATGGGGTATTTGTGAGATTCAATCTATGGAAAAAGAAGTGGAAAGATATGTACACGACTTTTGTTTTAGTTAATTAAAAACAAGCTTTATTAGGCTTGTTTTTAAATTTATATCATATGTGATATACTAGTAACGGAGGATATTTCATGAAACTAAGAATTTTTGCGGAAGATAAACCTGCTGAAAAGATTTTTGACTATCAGCTAGAGCTGGCAGATGAAACAATTATTCTATCGACAGCGCTCTTGTCTGGTGCCATTGCTTTAGCAGGATTATTTTCTGCTTTGAAGGAAAAATAACAATAGAAAAGGAAAAACAAAATGGTTTTACCAAATTTTAAAGAAAATCTAGAAAAATATGCAAAATTGTTGGTTGCGAATGGAATTAACGTGCAACCTGGTCACACTTTGGCTCTCTCTATCGATGTGGAGCAACGTGAGTTGGCGCATTTGATCGTGAAAGAAGCTTATGCCTTGGGTGCACATGAGGTTATTGTTCAGTGGACAGATGATGTCATCAACCGTGAGAAATTCCTCCATGCGCCGATGGAGCGTCTGGACAATGTGCCAGAATACAAGATTGCTGAGATGAACTATCTCTTGGAGAACAAGGCTAGCCGTCTCGGTGTCCGTTCATCTGATCCAGGTGCCTTGAACGGAGTGGATGCGGATAAGCTTTCAGCTTCTGCAAAAGCTATGGGACTTGCGATGAAGCCAATGCGTATCGCAACTCAATCCAACAAGGTTAGCTGGACAGTGGCGGCCGCTGCTGGACTTGAATGGGCTAAGAAAGTCTTTCCAAATGCTGCGAGCGATGAAGAAGCAGTGGACCTCCTTTGGGACCAAATCTTCAAAACTTGCCGTGTCTACGAAGAAGATCCAGTTAAGGCTTGGGAAGAACATGCAGCTATCCTCAAGAGCAAGGCAGAAATGCTCAATAAAGAACAATTCTCAGCCCTTCACTACACAGCGCCAGGGACAGATTTGACCCTTGGTTTGCCGAAGAACCACGTTTGGGAATCAGCTGGTGCTATCAATGCTCAAGGGGAAGGTTTCTTGCCAAATATGCCGACAGAAGAAGTCTTTACGGCTCCTGACTTCCGTCGTGCAGATGGCTATGTCACTTCTACAAAACCACTTAGCTATAACGGAAATATCATCGAAGGTATTAAGGTGACTTTTAAAGACGGACAAATCGTAGACATCACTGCTGAGAAGGGTGATCAGGTCATGAAAGATCTTGTCTTTGAAAATGCGGGCGCGCGTGCCTTAGGTGAATGTGCCCTGGTACCAGATCCAAGTCCAATTTCTCAGTCAGGCATTACCTTCTTTAATACCCTTTTCGATGAAAATGCGTCAAACCACTTGGCTATCGGTGCTGCCTATGCGACTAGCGTTGTTGGTGGTGCAGAGATGAGCGAAGAAGAGCTTGAAGCTGCAGGACTTAACCGTTCAGATGTTCACGTTGACTTTATGATTGGTTCTAGTCAAATGGATATCGATGGTATCCGTGAGGATGGAACACGTGTACCTCTCTTCCGTAATGGAGACTGGGCAATTTAAGGAGAAGTTATGCTTGGAAGTATGTTTGTTGGTCTCCTAGTGGGATTCTTGGCAGGTGCTTTGACCAATCGTGGAGAGAGCATGGGATGCTTTGGGAAAATGTTTCTTGGCTGGATTGGTGCCTTTCTGGGCCACCTGCTCTTTGGAACTTGGGGTCCAATTATAGCAGGAACGGCCATTATCCCAGCTATTTTAGGAGCTATGATTGTCTTAGCTATTTTCTGGAGACGAGGAAGTTAATTTCTTAAATCTGATGCTCAATGAAAATCAAAGAGCAAACTAGGAAACTAGCCGCAGGCTGTACTTGAGTACGGCAAGGCGACGTTGACGCGGTTTGAAGAGATTTTTGAAGAGTATGAAAAGAAAAGGAGGTTGGTCATTGTACCAGCCTCCTTTTGAGTATGATATAATAGTTCTATGAGATTAGATAAATTTTTAGTGGCCTGTGCTGTGGGGAGTCGGACAGAAGTCAAAAACTTGCTCAAGGCTGGGCGCGTGACAGTAAATGGTAAAAAAGAAAAGTCAGCTAAACTGCAGATTAATGAAGAAAGAGATGAGATTCGCTTTGATGGGCAAGTGCTGGAGTATGAAGAATTTGTCTACTACATGATGAACAAGCCCCAAGGAGTCATTTCAGCGACTGAGGATCCCAAGCACAGAACGGTTTTAGACTTGTTAGATGACTATGCTCGTGCCAAAGAAGTTTTTCCAGTGGGGCGCTTGGATATCGATACCCAAGGTCTTCTGCTCTTGACCAATGACGGCCGGTTGTCCCATGCTCTTCTTTCACCTAAGCGTCATGTGGATAAGACTTATCTGGCACAAGTCAAGGGAATTATGACCCAAGAAGATGTGGAAACATTTGCCAAGGGCATTCCGCTCAAGGATTTCACCTGCCAGCCAGCTAAGCTGGAGATTGTGTCGGTAGATCCAGAAAAGAATCAAAGTCTGGTTCGCGTGACCATTGCTGAAGGGAAGTTCCATCAAGTCAAGCGTATGGTGGCCTATTGTGGTAAGGAAGTCGTGGACTTGCAACGTTTGACTATGGGAACTTTAGTCTTGGATGAGAACTTGCAACGAGGAGAATGGCGTCGCTTGACCAAGGAGGAGTTAGAAAATCTCCTTGCTAGTATTGCTTAGTTTGGATTATGTTAGAAAAGGTGAGGGAGAATGTCCCTGCCTTTTTCATTTTTCAGTTGCTTCCTTTGTGAAAAGAGTTATAATAGACAGTAGAATAAAAGGAGGAATCTATGAACGCGATTCAAGAATCATTTACTGATCAATTATTTGCTAACTATGAAGCAAATGTAAAATACCAAGCTATCGAAAATGCTGCCAGCCATAACGGAATTTTTGCAGCCCTAGAACGTCGCCAAAGCCATGTAGACAATACACCTGTTTTCTCATTGGATTTGACCAAGGACAAGGTTACTAACCAGAAAGCATCTGGTCGTTGCTGGATGTTTGCGGCTCTCAACACCTTCCGTCACAAACTCATCTCTCAATACAAGCTCGAAAACTTTGAGTTGTCACAAGCCCACACCTTCTTCTGGGACAAGTACGAGAAATCCAACTGGTTCTTGGAGCAAGTGATTGCGACTGCAGACCAAGAATTGACGAGCCGCAAGGTTAGTTTCCTACTCCAAACACCACAACAAGACGGTGGACAGTGGGATATGGTCGTTGCCCTCTTTGAGAAATATGGTGTCGTTCCTAAGTCTGTTTATCCTGAGTCTGTTTCATCTAGCAGCAGCCGTGAGCTAAATGCTATTCTCAACAAATTGCTTCGTCAAGATGCTCAAATCTTGCGTGACTTGCTCACTTCTGGTGCAGACCAAGCGACTGTTCAAGCTAAGAAAGAAGACCTCTTGCAGGAAATCTTTAATTTCCTTGCTATGTCTTTGGGGCTTCCACCACGTCAGTTTGACTTTGCTTATCGTGACAAGGATGATAACTATCAAAGTGAAAAGGGTATTACTCCACAAGAGTTTTACAAGAAATATGTCAATCTACCTCTAGAAGATTATGTTTCTGTTATCAATGCTCCGACTGCTGACAAGCCTTACGGCCAATCTTACACAGTTGAGATGTTAGGAAATGTGGTTGGTAGCCGTGCAGTTCGCTACATCAACGTTCCAATGGAGCGCTTGAAAGAATTGGCGATTGCCCAAATGCAAACAGGAGAAACTGTTTGGTTTGGTTCAGATGTCGGCCAGCTCAGCAACCGCAAAGCTGGAATTCTTGCGACTGATGTTTATGACTTTGAGTCAAGCATGGACATTCAACTCACTCAAGACAAAGCTGGACGTTTGGACTACAGCGAAAGCTTGATGACCCACGCCATGGTCTTGACAGGTGTGGACTTGGACGAAAATGGTAAGTCAACCAAGTGGAAGGTTGAAAACTCATGGGGAGACAAGGTCGGTACAGATGGTTACTTCGTCGCCTCAGACGCTTGGATGGATGAATACACTTACCAAATCGTTGTCCGTAAGGAATTGCTGACAGCAGAAGAACAAGCTGCTTATGAAGCAGAACCAATCGTACTTGCACCATGGGATCCAATGGGTGCCTTGGCAGAATAAATCATAAAGAAAAGAGGTTAGGGAAATTCTAGCCTCTTTTTTAAAAGTGGTGACAGATGATGCTTGCCAAGGGAGTTCTTCTTATTTTGAGTCTTTAAGTGACAGAGAAAAAGATATGTGTTACTATAGTAGTACAAAAGGATATTGGAGTAGAAATGAAGTATTTAAGTAGTCAAGACATCAAGGATCGTCAACGAAATATCAGCGATATTAAACCCTATAAAACAACCAAGGAAATCGTCGTTTCAAATATCTTTACCTTCTTTAATGCCATGAACTTGGCTCTGGCAGTTCTGGTAGCCACAACCATGCGATTTGAGAATATGCTCTTTTTAGGTGTGATTGCTATCAATACCGCCATCGGTATCTTCCAAGAAGTGCGTTCAAAAAATGCCTTAGAAAAGCTGAGTTTGCTTGGGAAGAGTAAGTACAGGGTCAATCGAGATGGTCAAACGATCGAGATTGATCCGGAGGATATTGTTTTAGGGGAGTACCTGCATCTCAATCTGGGAGACCAGGTACCTGTTGATGCGGAAGTCCTTGAAGGGAATATTGAAGTGGATGAGTCCTTGCTGACTGGTGAAAGTGATTCGGTCTTTAAAACAGTTGGTGACAAGCTGATGAGCGGAAGCAATGTCGTCAGCGGTACTTGTCTGGTCACGGCGACAGCTGTGGGTCCCGATAGTTATATCAACAAGCTCGCAAAATCCAGCAAGGAATTCAAAAAATACCCTTCTCAACTGCGCGATTATATGGATAAGATTTTAAAAATCGTCTCTATCCTGCTGGTGCCAGTTGCCATTCTGCTCTATGTCAGAGGTTTTAGTCTAGGACGGACTTATGTTGAGATTGTCTTGGGAAGTTCAGGCGCCTTGGTCGGCATGATTCCAGAGGGTTTGATTCTCTTAGTCAGCGTTTCTCTAGCAGTAGCGGCCATGAAGCTGGCTAAAAAGAAGGTTCTGGTGCAGGAGCTATACTGTGTGGAGACCTTGGCGCGAGTAGATGTTCTTTGTTTTGATAAGACAGGTACCATCACGACTGGTAATATGAAGGTCCAAGAAATGGATGCTAATGTAGCAGAGAAACTATCTTCTTATCTGGCTTATTTCGAGGATGAAAATGCAACTTCGCGGGCTCTGAAGACTTACTTAACGTGTGAGAAAAAGTGGGAAGTTCAAGAAGTCGGTGCCTTTTCAAGCAAAAACAAGTATTCCTTTGTCCAAGTAAAAGAGGGTGGGACCTATTTCTTCGGAGCCTATGAGTTTCTAGGCTTTACCCAGCCGATGGATGCCTACTATGAGCATCTGAAGCAGCAAGGTTTCCGAATCTTGACACTTGCTCATAGTAAGGACCACATCACGAGTCCAGCCAATATGGAACTACTAGGCCACGTCGTTTTGTCAGATGAGATTAAGGACAATACCAAGGAAACCTTTGACTATTTCGAATCTCAAGGTGTTGAAGTGAAGATTATCAGCGGTGATAATCATGTGGCTGTATATGGGGTGGCTCGTAAGGCAGGTTTTAAGGAAGAAGCCCGTGCGATTGATATGACCAAGGTGAGTGAACAAGATTTTGAAAGAGTGGTCTTGGAACACGAAATCTTTGGACGTGTGACACCTGAACAGAAGCAAAAGATGGTATCTATTTTGCAAAATGCTGGTAAAACAGTTGCTATGAGTGGTGATGGGGTCAATGATGTTCTAGCTCTCAAGAAAGCAGATATCAGCTTTGCTATGAATGGTGCTACGAGTGCAGCCAAAAGTGTATCCAATATTGTTTTTCTGACAGATGACTTTGCAGTATTTTATGATATCTTGATGGAAGGTCGCCGGGTCATCAATAACATCCAAAAGGTAGCCTCTCTCTTTCTGACAAAGACCTTCTTCTCCATCGTGTTTGCCATTTTGAGTGTGGTATTTGGTTTGGAATTTGCCTTTATCCCCATTCAGTTTACAATCATTTCAGCCATTACGATTGGGATTCCATCTTTCTTCCTAACTTTTGAGTCCAATAAAGAAAAGGTTAGCACACATTTTATGCGAGATATTTTGACCAATGCTGCGATTGGGGGTGGCATTCTAGTCGCTAGTGTACTCTTGACGAACTTCTTTATCACTGTCCATGGTCAGGTCAAATTTATTTGCTTCCTCCTTGCCCTGATCAATGGTCTGTGTCTGGTTGCCAAGGTCAGCCTGCCATTTAATCGATACAAACTAGTCTTGCTCATACTTTTGAGCCTTGCAGCCCTTGTAGGAGTGCTTGCCAACACCTTTATCCTGCAAGGAGCGTATGTGCCTTTAGAAACCAGCCAAGTCGTCTATGTAGCCATCCTAGCAGTGGTGATTGGGGGCTTGCATTATCTGACTAGAAGAAAAAGTTGATACACAAAAAGAATCAAGACTTAATCCTGATTCTTTTTTATCTATATTCTTGATGGCTTGGATTACATGATCTTGAAGTAGTGAGCAACAATACCAACAATAAACAAAGCAACGATGATAATGATTGGTGAAACCTTTTTCTTAAGCAACCACATACAGAGGAATGTTAAGAGTAACCCTAGCAGTCCTGGAATTAAAGAATCAAGTTGACCTTGTAGAGTATTGTGTTTTATTGGTCCAAGGTTTATACCAGGGGCTCTGTTCAGTATTTCAACTAATTTCTCTCCAGTTACAGAACCATCAGGAATTTCAACGTAAGCTTTTGGATCTGTAAGAGTTGTAGATGGTAAGGCGATTTTGAAACCAATATTGACCCATTGTTTTACAAGAACACCAATAATAAACATACCTAAGATAGAAGCGCCTTTGGTAATATCTTGGAGGATACCACCAGACATGTCTTTAGTGATTTCAGATCCAGCTCTGTAACCGAATTCTTGTGTATACCATAGGAAGGCCATACGGATAGCATTCCATCCAAAGAAGAAGAGAAGGGGACCGATAATGTTACCAGATGCAGCAAGTGAAGCACCAAGGGCACCAAGGATAGGACGAACTGTAAACCAAAAAACTGGGTCACCGATACCAGCAAGAGGTCCCATCATACCAATTTTAACCCCTTGGATAGCTGCGTCATCGATTTCAGTACCGTTAGCGCGCTCTTCTTCAAGTGCAAGAGTAACCCCCATGATTGGAGCAGCTACGTATGGGTGAGTGTTGAAGAACTCAAGGTGACGCTCAAGAGCAGCTGCTTGGTCTTCTTTTTTAGTGTACAATTTTTTGATAGCTGGGATTAAAGAGTAAGCCCAACCCAAGTTTTGCATACGCTCGTAGTTCCAAGAACCTTGTAGGAATTGAGAACGCCACCAAACTTTTTGACGATCTGATTTTGATAATTGAATTTTTTCAGTCATGATTGTTCCCCTTTCTAGTAGTCTTCTAGGATATCACCGATTGGGTCGTTAGAAGTGGCATTTCCTCCACCGATATCTCCACCTCTCTTAGAAAGGTTAATGTAAATAAGTGCAAGTGCAACACCGATTGTACCAAAAGCGATGAGAGATAAACCGCTAACAGCAGCAAGAGCAAAACCGATAGCGAAGAATGGCCATACTTCACGAGTTGCCATCATGTTGATAACCATAGCGTAACCAACGGCAACGACCATAGCACCACCGACTTCCATCCCTTCTTTTAGCCAATCTGGCATTGATTGAAGGGTGGCTTTTACAGAATCTGCAGGTATCATAAGTAAAAGAATAGCAGGGATTGCAATACGTAATCCTTGAAGGAGAAGAGCAGTATAATGTGCTCGTTCAACACCACGAATATCCCCTTTTTTAGCAGCAGAATCAGCACCATGAACTAGGGCAACTGAAACTGTTCGGACAATCATGGTCAAAAAGAGACCAGCTACAGCAAGAGGAATAGCTGTTGCTGTAGCTACTGAGATATCCTCTTTTGCACCACCACTCTGCACTAAAATAATTGCTGATGCCACGGATGCAAGAGCTACATCAGGTGCAACAGCAGCACCGATATTAGCCCACCCAAGAGCGATTAACTGAAGTGAACCACCCAGCATAACACCTGCTTCGAGGTTACCAGTTGCAAGTCCGATAAGGGTACATGCGACGATTGGTTGGTGGAATTGGAATTGGTCCAAGATACCTTCTAGGCCGGCTAAGAAGGCAACAAAGACTACTAAAACAATAGAAATAATAGACATGTTCTAAATCCTTTCGTAAATTATTAAAAGCAAAAAGTTTAATTTTACTGCATGTTGGCTTTTTTAATCAAGTCAAACAAATCTTTTTTCGTGTCGTTTGGTACTTTACGTACGTCAAATTCAACACCGAGGTCACGCATTTTTTCAAAGGTTGCAACGTCTTCTTTGTCCATAGACAAAACGTTGTTAATCATTGTTTTACCTGTTGAGTGAGCCATAGAACCAACGTTAAGGGTCTTGATTGGCACGCCACCTTCGATAGCACGAAGTGCATCTTGTGGAGTTTCAAACAAGATAAGAGCATGTGTGTTACCAAAACGAGGATCTTTTGCAACCTCAATCAATTTTTTGATTGGGACAACGTTGGCTTTTACTCCGTTAGGAGCTGCTTGTTTGATCAATTCTTTACGCAATTCGTCGTTTGCAACGTTGTCTGAAGCAACAATGATACGATCTGCTTTTGAATCTGGAGTCCAAGCAGTGGCAACCTGACCGTGAAGGAGACGAGTGTCTAGACGAGCAAGGTTGATTTTCAGTTTACCGTCACCGATAACTGTTCCTTCTGGAATAGCAGCTTGTGCAACTGGAGCAACTGCAGCACTTGCAACTTCCTCAACTGGATTAAGCTCTTCTGGAAGAGCCTTGATGCCATCTTTGGCTTCTTTAATGATATTCGCAGCGACTTTATCCACACCTGCATTCGCGTCCATAAGGCGCTCTGTGTAGGCTTGGATCAACATCGGCAAGTTCAGTCCTGTGATGATGGCAAATTTACGTTCTGGATTTTCTCCCATCACGCGGCTAGCTTGGTTGAATGGAGATCCACTCCAAAGGTCGGCCAATACTAGAACCTCATCTTCTGCGTCAAATGTAGCCACAGCGTTGTTGAATTTAGCGTAAAGGTCATCTGGACCTTCATTTGGCATAAAGGTTACAACTTGAACCTTTTCTTGTTCACCAAAGATCATAGATCCTGATTGATGAATACCCGCAGCAAATTCGCCGTGGCTCGCAATAATGATTCCGATACTCATTATTGTCATTCCTCCTTATAAAATGTTTGACTGTGTGTTTAAGAAAACTTTAAGCCTAACTTTAAGTATAAACCGTTTTCATATAAAAATCAACTACTTTTTCTAAAAAAGATGTAAAAGTTTTCATAGAATGACTTTTTAAAAATATTAATATATCACTACTTTTGAGAAATAAATGAAAATGGTAATAGAAAATTTAATATAAAAATACAGAAAATAAATCGCCTTTATGAAAAAAGAATGAAAACAAAAAGGAAAGATCACAGAGGGTAATCTTTCCTTTTATAGGAATAAATTTTGTAAAGCGTGGGCAACACCGTCTTCTTCATTGGTTAGAGGAAGTTGCTCATCTGCATAGGGAAGCAAGTCGGGATTGGCGTTTTTCATAGCATATCCCTTGCCTGCAAATGCCAACATTTCGGTGTCATTATGTTCATCACCAAAGGCGATCAAGTCTTTTTTATCACGATTCATCACATTGAGCAAGTACTCTAGAGCAAATGCCTTGTTTACACCCTTGGGAGTACACTCGAGGATGTTGAGGGGGCCGCCCCAGGTATTGATAGCTAGTTGGTGCTGATAAAAACGATTCATCTCGTCCGCTAAAGCGTATTTGTCTTCAGCCCTTGTTTGCAAGAGGATGCAGTTGGGATCTTTGGTTACTCGTTCGGGTTTGAATTGATTTTCCGGCCGGAAGTTCTCTACGCCAAATAGTTTAGGGTCTGCAATTTCTTCATTTGGAGCTGTAATGTAAAATTTCTTACGGTATTCTCCTGCAATAAAATCAGCCTGGATATCCTCCGTGCGCTTGACCATGTCTAGGAGGTATTTTTTGTCCAAGGTCAAGCACTTTTCATGCGCCCAAGCCTGTCCTGGTAGATGGGTAAGGGAACCGTTAAAGTTTATCATGGGAGTATGCAATTCTAGATCACGGTAGAAATCTTTTGCCATACGATACGGACGCCCTGTCGTGATGATGACATGGTGCCCTTTTTCTGAAATTTTTTTGATCGTCTCTTTGGTGAAATCGGAGAGCTTGCTTTCACTATTCAGCAGGGTTCCGTCCAAATCGACTGCGATAATTTTTTTAGTCATATAAACCTTCCTAGTCATTTCCAGATAAGATGTCTTCTATTATATCAAAAAGAAGGAAGAAAAGCAGATAAGAACAAAAACTACAGTTGCTTTGATTTATTAAATAAATCAAACAAACATATTGAAAAGGTGAATGATAAATGATATAATACTAATATTGTTCGTAAAAAACAAAAGGAGATTAAAAATGGACAAACTATTTAAACTAAAAGAGCACGGGACAGATGTCCGTACAGAGGTGCTTGCTGGTTTAACAACATTCTTTGCAATGAGTTATATTCTCTTTGTAAACCCTCAAATGCTTTCCCAAACGGGTATGCCTGTTCAAGGTGTGTTCTTGGCAACGATTATCGGTTCTGTAGTCGGTACCTTGATGATGGCTTTCTATGCTAATTTGCCATACGCACAAGCACCAGGTATGGGACTAAATGCCTTCTTCACATTTACAGTTGTATTTGGGATGGGCTATACTTGGAAAGAAGCTCTTGGTATGGTCTTCATTTGTGGAATTATTTCACTGATTATTACCTTGACAAATGTTCGTAAAATGATCATCGAATCTATTCCAACAACACTTCGTTCAGCTATTTCGGCTGGTATTGGTGTTTTCCTTGCCTATGTTGGGATTAAGAATGCTGGTCTCTTGAAATTCTCAATCGATCCAGGTACTTATACTGTAGCAGGTGAAGGAGCAGACAAGGCTCAAGCTGCACTTACTGCAAACTCAGCAGCCGTTCCAGGTTTGGTTGACTTCAATACTCCAGCAGTATTGGTAGCTCTTGCAGGTTTGGCTATTACCATCTTCTTTGTTGTTAAAGGCATCAAAGGTGGAATTATTCTTTCTATTTTAACAACTACTGTCCTTGCCATTGCTGTTGGTGTTGTGAATTTGTCAGGGATCGACTTTGCTAGCAACAATCTTTCATCAGCGATTAATGATCTAGGAACTTTGTTTGGTGCTGCTCTTGGTTCAGAAGGTTTAGGATCTTTGATTTCAAACACTTCGCGTTTACCAGAAACCTTGATGGCTATTCTTGCCTTCTCACTAACGGATATTTTTGATACAATCGGTACTCTTATCGGTACTGGTGAAAAAGTTGGTATCGTTGCGACAAGTGGAGAAAACCATGAGTCCGCTAAATTGGACAAGGCTCTATACTCTGATTTGGTGGCAACTTCGGTAGGTGCCATTGCAGGTACTTCAAACGTTACGACCTATGTTGAGTCTGCGGCGGGTATCGGTGCTGGTGGACGTACTGGTTTGACAGCCCTAGTGGTTGCGATCTGTTTTGCTCTATCTAGCTTCTTTAGCCCACTTCTAGCGATTGTTCCGACAGCTGCAACAGCTCCAATTTTGATTATCGTCGGAATCATGATGCTTTCTAACTTGAAAAATATTCCTTGGGATGATATGGCTGAAGCGGTTCCTGCCTTCTTCACATCAATCTTTATGGGGTTCAGCTACTCTATCACACAAGGGATTGCTGTTGGTTTCTTGACATACACCTTGACAAAAGTTGTCAAAGGTCAAGCCAAGGATGTGCACGTGATGATTTGGATTTTGGATGCCTTGTTTATCCTTAACTATATCAGTATGGCGCTATAAATGGTATAATAGAAAAAGGGGAGTCTCCCCTTTTTAATTATAAGGAGGTACATCATGAAAGATAAGACGATTTGGCAAGAGGTTTTAAACAGAGGGAAATGGGTGATCATCCTTTTGGTAGCTTTTGTTCTATCTCAATTTCCCATAGGACTTGCTTTGTTTTTAGCAGACAAACAGTTTCCGATTTTACAGTCAGGGCTCTTAGTAGGTGCCCTATCCATAGTCGTTTTGATTGTATTCATTATTGGTGCACGAAAAACACAGCTGGCTACTTTTAATCTATCCTTTTTTAAGGCAAAAGACCTGGCTCGCTTGGTACTGAGTTATCTGGTGATTTTTGCGACAAATCTCTTGGGTTCACTCCTGCTTAGACTAACAAATGAGGTAACAACCAGTAACCAATCAATACTGAATGGTATAGTTCAGAATAGCTCTTTGATTTCAACTTTCTTCCTGCTGGTCTTGATTGCGCCGATTTGTGAAGAAATTTTGTGTCGTGGGATTATTCCAAAAAAGATCTTCCGTGGAAAAGAAAAACTTGGCTTTGTTGTTGGTGCAATTGTCTTTGCCTTGCTCCATATACCAACCAATCTACCTTCTGTGATTATTTATGGAGGAATGTCAACGGTTTTGACTTGGACAGCCTATAAGACTGAGCGTTTGGAGATGTCCATTTTGCTTCATATGATTCTCAATGGTATTGCATTTTGTTTGTTGGCCTTATTGGTATTGATTAGTAGAAATCTAGGTCTATCATTCTAAACCATTGGCCCGCTTGGAAAAGATGAATACTAGCGTATCCATCTTTTTCTTTTTATGGTAAAATAGAAAGATAATATGGTAGAGAACCTTAAGGGAGTAACCGTTATGTCCAATAAAGTCAACCGCGAAAAAACAGCCATTTGTGGAATTATCAATGTGACGCCAGATTCCTTTTCGGATGGTGGGCAGTTTTTTGCTCTTGAGCAGGCGCTCCAGCAGGCTCGTAAATTGATAGCGGAAGGAGCGAGCATGCTAGATATCGGTGGAGAATCAACTCGGCCGGGCAGTAGCTATGTTGAGATAGAAGAGGAAATCCAGCGTGTTGTTCCAGTGATTAAAGCTATCCGTGAGGAAAGTGATGTCCTCATTTCCATTGATACTTGGAAAAGTCAGGTGGCAGAGGCTGCTTTGAAAGCTGGTGCCAATCTGGTCAATGATATCACTGGTCTCATGGGAGATGAGAAAATGGCGGATGTGGTTGCTAAGGCTGGAGCGAAAATAGTCATCATGTTTAATCCAGTTATGGCTCGTCCTCAGCATCCTAGCTCGCTCATCTTCCCTAATTTTGGCTTTGGACAAGCTTTTACAGAGGAAGAGTTAGCTGACTTTGAAAAAATGCCAATCGAAGACTTGATGAAGGCTTTCTTTGAACGAGCTCTAGCGAGAGCAAATCAAGCTGGGATTGCACAAGAAAATATCCTGTTGGATCCGGGAATCGGCTTTGGTCTGACCAAGAAAGAAAATTTGCTTCTTTTACGGGACCTGGATAAACTACATCAGAAGGGCTATCCAATCTTTCTTGGAGTGTCGCGCAAGCGGTTTGTCATCAATATCCTTGAAGAAAGTGGTTTTGAAGTCAATCCTGAGACAGAGCTTGGTTTCCGCAATCGGGACACGGCTTCGGCTCATGTAACCAGTATCGCAGCGAGACAGGGTGTCGAAGTGGTGCGCGTGCACGATGTAGCCAGTCACAGGATGGCAGTTGAAATTGCCTCTGCTATTCGTTTGGCAGATGATGCGGAAAATCTAGATTTAAAACAATATAAGTAAGATGAACGAAATTCAAAACAATCAGTGGATTGCCCACTACCGGACCGACCAACCGCATTTCGGTTTGGAACGAATGGTAGAACTCCTAGCTCTGCGAGGCAATCCCCATCTCAAACTCAAGGTTATCCATATTGGCGGGACCAATGGCAAGGGGTCTACCATTGCTTTTTTGAAAAAGATGCTGGAAAAGCTAGGTCTAAGAGTTGGGGTGTTTAGCTCGCCCTATCTCATTCATTATACGGATCAGATTAGCATCAATGGGGAATCCATCCCCGAAGCGAGGCTAGAAGCCCTCATGGCAGACTATCAGTCTTTGCTTGAGGGGGAATCTGCTGACAATTTGCAGGGAACAACCGAGTTTGAGATTATCACAGCTCTAGCTTATGATTACTTTGCCTCAGAACAAGTAGATGTAGCTATCATGGAAGTCGGTATGGGTGGTCTTTTGGATAGTACCAATGTCTGTCAGCCAATTTTAACAGGAATTACGACCATTGGACTGGATCATGTGGCCCTACTTGGTGACACCTTGGAAGCCATAGCAGAGCAGAAGGCTGGTATTGTCAAACAAGGTATTCCCTTGGTGACAGGTCATATTGCTCCTGAAGCCTTGACTGTTATTGACCGCATTGCGGAAGGGAAAGATGCACCTAGACTTGCCTATGGGAAAGATTATCAGGTCAGTCACCAAAAGAGTGTGGTGACAGGCGAAATCTTTGATTATACCAGTTCTGTCAGACAAGATTGCTTTCAAACAGGTCTGCTTGGTTTACATCAGATAGAGAATGCGGGGATGGCGCTTGCTCTCCTAGACACTTATTGCCAGGAGACTGGGCGAGAGTTAGCAAGTAATGTCTTGGTTGCTCAAGCTTTGAAAGAAACCAGATGGCCAGGGCGTTTGGAGGTCGTGTCTAGTGACCCCTTGTTGCTTTTGGATGGAGCCCACAATCCTCATGCTATCAAGGCTTTATTAGCAACCTTGCAAGAACGCTTTGCGGATTATCATAAGGAAATCCTCTTTACGTGTATTAAAACCAAGGCTTTGGAGGATATGCTGGATTTGCTAGAAACGGTGCCAGATAGTCAATTGACTTTAACCCATTTTGACGATAGTCGGGCGACGGATGAAAGCGTGCTGAAAGAGACAGCCAAGTCTAGAAATCTCAATTACCAAAGTTGGCAGGATTTTCTAGAGCAGAAATTGACAGATAAAAATGAAGAGAAACAAACAGTTAGGATTGTCACGGGTTCCTTGTATTTCTTGAGCCAAGTGAGAACCTATCTAATGGAGAGGAAAAACGAGAATGGATACACAAAAGATTGAAACGGCTGTAAAAATGATTATCGAGGCTGTTGGTGAGGACGCTAACCGCGAGGGCTTGCAGGAAACACCTGCTCGTGTAGCCCGTATGTACCAAGAGATTTTTTCAGGTCTTGGCCAAACTGCTGAGGAACACCTGTCAAAATCCTTTGAGATTATCGACGATAATATGGTAGTGGAAAAGGATATCTTTTTCCATACTATGTGTGAGCACCACTTTTTGCCATTTTATGGTAGAGCGCACATTGCCTACATTCCAGATGGCCGTGTGGCAGGCTTGTCCAAGCTTGCCCGTACGGTTGAAGTTTATTCCAAAAAACCACAGATTCAAGAACGGTTGAATATCGAAGTGGCCGATGCCTTGATGGACTATCTGGGGGCTAAAGGAGCCTTTGTTGTTATTGAGGCAGAACATATGTGTATGAGTATGCGTGGTGTCAGAAAACCAGGAACTGCAACCTTGACAACAGTAGCTCGTGGTCTATTTGAAACAGATAAGGACCTCCGAGATCAGGCTTATCGTCTAATGGGACTATAATACTCTTCGAAAATCAAATTCAAACCACATCAGCTTCCACCTGCAACCTCAAAACAGTGTTTTGAGCAGCCTGGGACTAGCTTCCTAGTTTGCACTTTGATTTTCATTGAGTATAAAAAGAATCCGCTTCAAGCGGATTTTTCTAGAAAGGACAAGTTATGGATCAACTGCAGATTAAAGATTTGGAAATTTTTGCCTATCATGGTCTTTTCCCTAGTGAGAAGGAATTGGGGCAGAAGTTTGTTATTTCCGCACGCTTATCCTATGATATGACCAAGGCGGCGACAGACTTGGATTTAACAGCCTCTGTCCATTACGGAGAACTGTGTCAGCAGTGGACGACCTGGTTTCAGGAAAGTGCTGAGGACTTGATTGAGACGGTAGCCTACAAACTCGTTGAACGTACCTTTGAGAGCTATCCTCTTGTCCAAGAGATTGAGTTGGAACTAAAAAAACCGTGGGCGCCAGTGCATTTACCGTTAGATACCTGCTCGGTGACCATTCACCGTCGTAAGCAGCGGGCCTTTATCGCTCTAGGAAGTAATATGGGAGACAAGAAAGCGAACTTGGAACAAGCTATTGATAAACTGCGGACTCGAGGTATCCATATTCTCAAAGAGTCCAGTGTCTTGGCGACGGAGCCTTGGGGTGGTGTGGAACAAGATAGCTTTGCCAATCAGGTGATTGAAGTAGAAACCTGGCTTCCAGCATCAGTCTTATTAGAGACCTTGTTAGCAATTGAGTCCGAGATGGGACGGGTTCGAGAGGTGCATTGGGGACCGCGTTTGATTGATTTGGACCTGCTTTTTGTGGAGGATCAGGTCATTTATACAGACGACCTCATCTTGCCTCATCCTTATATAGCAGAGCGCCTCTTTGTCCTTGAACCGTTAGCGGAAATAGCTCCCCATTTTATCCATCCAATCTTAAAACAACCAATTCGATACTTGGTTGACCAGTTGGAGCAAGGAAATGTCTAAGCTTTCCGAGACCTATAGCAAGTGGAAGAGTATCGGGGAGGGACTACTTGCTATTGTTTTAGGGCTTCTCTTGATTCGTTTTGGACAAGTTATTCCGCGAATGGGGTACCAGTTGCTGATGGGCTATTTTTCCTTGTCAGCAGTTTGGCACTTGTTGACTCGCTGGTTTCAGGATAAAAAACGTCGGGAAAATATCTTTGTAACCTTGGGCAAGCTGGTGGTTGCGGCTCTTGTATTTGACTCTATCATCTTGCAAGACCTCGCCCTCTATCTCCTGGTTTTTATCATTGCGAGCTATCAGCTGTTTACGGGCATCATTAGCCTTGTGACTTGGTCTCTCTATCGAAAAAATGCCATTCATCCTCGGCTCCATCATCTCTTCGATGCTGTATGGATGATAGGATTCGGTCTTTATAGCATCTCTCCTTTTCACGATGCAGCGAATTTTGAATTGCTCTTGCTTGGGTTTTACTTGCTCATGCTAGGAGCCAGTAGCCTCCGGGACGGTTTCTTTTTTGAAAGGATAGAAAACAATCCCAAGCTAAAACGACGAATGCGAATGACTTTGCCGATCTTTGTGACGGCTTTGATCCCTATCAGCACCTTGCGCAAATTGAATGAGTGGCTGTCAAATCATGAAAGTCAAGAAGGGGAAGTTCATTCAGAAAGAAAAAACGATCAGGTAGTTGATCTAGAAATTTTTATTCATACCTCAGAAACATCCTTCTTCCTCGCTATGGGACATGTGGATATTTGTTATCAAGGGAAGGTTATTTCCTATGGTTCGTATGATCCCCACTCGGAGCGTTTATTCGGCATGGTTGGAGACGGTGTTTTGTTTAAGGCCAATCGGGAAAAATACATCGAGCTCTGTAAGAGGGAAAGTCAGAAGACCTTATTTGCTTATGGTCTGAGTTTGACGGACCAACAGAAAGCAGCCATCCAAGCTCGTCTAGTAGAGATAGAAGACCTGTTAATTCCTTGGGAACCAAGTTCACAGTTGATTAAAAGAAGAGAGGGCGAGGTCAAGCATACCTACTCCTACCAACTGAAACAAGAAGCAGATGCGACCCTCTATAAATTCAGTTCATCCGAGTTTAAGACCTACTTTGTTCTCAGTACCAATTGTGTTTTGCTGGCAGACTCTATCGTGGGAAAAGCTGGGACTGATATATTGAGTCCCCAAGGTTTCATTGTGCCAGGGACTTATCAGGATTACCTTGACTTAGAGTATACAAAACCAAATGGTCTAGTTGTCAGTCGCTCTATTTATTAGAAAAAGAAAACTCTAGTTCCTCAGCAGTTTGTGCCAAGAAGCTAGAGTTTTTAAAATAGGTCATTTTCTTCTGGAAGGAGGATGGTTTCTCTGCCGTCCAAGTCTAAAATAAGGACCCTAGGAGGGTAAAGCGGATCGAAAGGATGATTGAAATCAAAATCGATGCTAGTCGGAAGGTGCTGGCTAGAAAAATGGAAGGTGATGGTCCCCTTATTGTTGAGCAGTTGAAACTCAAGCTCTTCTTCTAATTCAAAGACATTTTTTAGGAAATGATCGATAATATACCATAAAGAGTCAATGACATCGTCAGGTAGGCTGGTCACGACACCAAAACTAGCGGAACGTCTCTGTGTATTTGTAAAAGCCATGTTTTCATCCCCCTTTTATTTTCCTTATCATACAGCAAAATGTCTTAAAAATCAAGAAATCGTAATTGCTTTTTCAAAATGGGAATAAACTGTGAAATTTTTTCAAAGTTTCTCTAAAAAATACTTGAAAGTGTTTACAATAAGTGATAAAATGGAGTAAGTAGATGCGTGAAAGCGAAATTTTCATTATAGAAAGGAAACGGAATGAACACAGATGATACAGTAACGATTTATGACGTCGCCCGTGAAGCAGGAGTTTCAATGGCAACAGTTAGCCGTGTCGTTAATGGCAACAAGAATGTTAAAGAGAACACTCGAAAAAAAGTCCTAGAAGTGATTGATCGCTTGGACTATCGTCCAAATGCGGTAGCACGTGGTTTGGCTAGCAAGAAAACAACGACAGTCGGAGTTGTGATTCCTAACATTACCAATGGTTATTTCTCAACACTTGCTAAGGGGATTGACGACATTGCTGAAATGTACAAGTATAACATTGTCCTAGCAAATAGTGATGAGGATGATGAAAAGGAAGTTTCAGTGGTTAACACTCTCTTTTCAAAACAAGTCGATGGGATTATCTTTATGGGCTATCACTTGACTGAAAAGATTCGTTCAGAATTCTCTCGTTCACGGACACCGGTTGTTCTTGCCGGTACTGTGGATGTAGAACACCAACTTCCAAGTGTGAATATTGACTACAAACAAGCAACGATTGATGCCGTGAGCTACCTTCTCAAAGAAAACGAGAAAATTGCTTTTGTGAGTGGACCACTCGTCGATGATATCAATGGCAAGGTTCGTTTGATTGGTTACAAGGAAGCCTTGAAAAAAGCTGGACATTCTTATAGCGAGGGATTGGTCTTTGAATCAAAATACAGCTATGATGATGGTTATGCCTTGGCAGAACGCTTGATTTCATCACAAGCTACAGCCGCAGTTGTAACAGGTGATGAATTGGCAGCAGGTGTCCTAAATGGTTTGGCTGACCACGGTGTGTCTGTACCAGAAGAGTTTGAAATCATTACGACAGATGACTCTCAGATTGCACGATTCACTCGTCCAAACTTGACGACTATTGCCCAACCTCTTTATGACTTAGGTGCTATCAGCATGCGTATGTTGACTAAGATTATGCATAAGGAAGAGTTGGAAGAACGTGAAGTTCTCTTACCTCATGGTTTGACAGAGCGCCGCTCTACACGAAAACGTAATTAGAAAAAATCAGGGAATCGTGAGATTTCCTGATTTTGTGTTCTAGAGAAGAGGTTTATCCTTCCATATAGTCTTTCAAAGCTTGTCCTTTTAGTCCAGCATTAAGGGCAATTAATAATTTGAGGCGCGCTTTTTGAGCGTTGAGTTCTTTGACAAAGAAAACACCAGCTTGTTGCAACTGTACCCCTCCACCTTGGTAGGCGTAGACAGGTTCAGCAATACCATTAAAACAACGTGAGACCAAGGCGACTGGAATCCCTTTTTGCAGGAGATTTTCCAACTTTTGAGCTGTTTCTTTGGGAACATTGCCTGCTCCAAAGGCCTGAATAACTAAGCCATCCAGCTGTTCCAAGTCTAACATATCAATCAGCTCGTCTGTCATACCGGCATAGGCTGAGATGATGGGAACTAGACCTTGAATATGTTCGAGATCAAACCGGACACGAGGTTCAGCTGTTTTGAAGTAGAGGATTTCTTGCTTCATGATAAGGCCAAGTGGTCCATGTGTTGGGGTTTGAAAGGTGCTGACATTGGTCGTATGAGTTTTGGTAACATACTTGGCTGCGTGGATCTCATCGTTCATGACGACCAGCACACCCTTGTCGGCTGCTTTATCATCACTGGCAACTCGTAAAGCGCTCAGATAGTTATAAACACCATCGCTACCAAGTTCGTTTGAACTACGCATGGCACCTGTTAGAACGATGGGGATGGGCGGAATTTTCATGGTATCAAGGAAGTAAGCTGTTTCTTCTAAGGTATCTGTACCATGTGTGATGACAACTCCATCGTAGTTATCAGCTTCCTCTTTAATCTTATGATAGAGTGCAAGCATATGCTTGGGTTTGATATGAGGGCTTGGCAGATTAAAAAAGTCTAGGGCATGAACCTCAATCCCTTCAAGCGGATTGGAAACATGGTTCATGGGATTTTCCTGGCTAGTTACAACGGCACCAGTGGCGTCTGCTTGCATGGAAATAGTCCCACCTGTATGTAAAACAAGGATTTTCTTAGGCATGATTTAGTCACTCTTTCTGAAATGTGGTATAATCATTGTAACACAAAAGGGGAGAATGGGACAGGATGGAAGTCAAGGCTGTTTTTTTTGATATCGATGGAACGCTAGTCAACGATCGCAAGAGTGTTTTGAAATCCACTAAGGACGCGATTAAGATTGTCAAAGAGCAAGGAGTGCTTGTTGGAGTAGCGACAGGACGAGGGCCGTTTTTTGTCAAGGAATTGATGGAAGACTTGGACCTAGACTTTGCGGTGACCTACAATGGCCAATACATTTTTAATAAAGAAAAGGTGCTCTTTGCAAGTCCGATTGCTAAGTCAAGCCTGCGTCAACTGATTGCTTACGCTAAAAAGGAGCGTAAAGAAATCGCTCTTGGAACCGAGCATGCCGTTGTTGGTTCGAAGATTATGTCATTTGGTCTCGGCTCCTTTTCACAACTGGTTAGTCGTTTTATTCCGACTGTGCTGACAAGAACCGTTAGCCGTTCCTTTAATCGAATGGTTAGCAAGGCAGTTCCTCAAAAGGAAGACGACCTGCTTAACTTGATTAATCAACCCATTTATCAAGTTTTGATGCTGATGACGCCAGAGGAATCTGAGAAGGCAGCAGCTGATTTTGAAGATTTGAAATTAACTCGAAGCAATCCTTTTGCAGCAGATATCATCAACCAAGGAAATTCCAAACTAGAAGGCATTCGCCGAGTCGGGAAAGAATATGGATTTGATCTCAATCAAGTCATGGCCTTTGGTGATTCAGACAATGATCTAGAAATGTTGGCGGGTGTTGGGATGTCGGTTGCTATGGGAAATGGCAGTAGCAGTGTCAAAGAAGTCGCCAAGCATATTACGGCAAGTAATCAACAAGATGGTATCCACAAGGCGCTCGAGCACTTTGGTGTTTTGGCTTCAGAAAAAGTGTTTGTCAGTCGAGACTATCACTTTAATAAGGTCAAAACCTTCCACCACATGATGGATGAACGAACTCAAGAAGAGCCACAGGCATGGGATGCTGAAGGTGCAACCCACCGAGCAGATTTTAAAATTGAAGAATTAGTAGAGTTTGTTCGCGCAGCAAGTTCTTCGGAGGAAGAATTTCAAAACTCCCTTGCAAGCATGCATGAGGCACTTGATAAGGCGGCAGAGAAAGTGGCGAAAAAGACGCCTGCTAAGCAAAATCTGGTCGGTCAAGTGGATGCTTTGATTGACACACTGTATTTTACATACGGTAGTTTTGTTTTGATGGGAGTAGATCCAGAACGTATCTTTGACATTGTTCATGAGGCAAATATGGGGAAGGTCTTCCCTGATGGGAAAGCTCATTTTGACCCAGTTACACATAAGATTTTAAAACCAGATGACTGGGAAGAAAAATATGCTCCAGAACCTGCCATCCGACAGGAACTACAACGTCAGTTTAAAGCTTATGAGCGACATAAAGAAAGAAAAAAATAGAAACAAAAAGGAGCTCAAGGCTCCTTTTTTTAATGATTACAATGTTTTTTCACTTTCTCTCACGACCAGTAAATCGACTTTCGCATGGCGGAGAATGTACTCAGATGAAGAGCCAACCAAGAGGCGTTCAAAGGCATTGAGACCTGTTGCACCAACGAGAATCAGATCAACATTTTCTGCGTCTGGAATAGTACGGGCAAGGAGGGTTTTTGGATTTCCCATTTCGATGACGATGTGAATATCGGTCACACCAGCATCTCTTGCGCGCTTTTCGTACTCCTTCATCAGACTTTCAGCATCGACTTGGAGTTCTTCGTAAACTTCAGCATCAAAGGTAGACACGCTTTGAAGAGCGCGTGTGTCAATAACATGGGCAATGGTGAGCTTGGATTCGTTGCGTAGAGCAGTGTAAACACCTTTGACGAAAGCCAAGTCCGCTTCTTTAGAACCATCAATTGCGACCATAACATTTTGGTAACGTTGTGCCATAATGAAACCTCCTGAAATTTTCTTACTGTTATTGTAACCCTTTTCACTAAAGAAGTAAAGTAAAAATCATATTTCAATAAATATTATTGGAGATTCGATTTGGTGGAGATATGTTAAAATAAAAGAAAACGGCGATAGTAGAAAACACAGTGAGGGGATGAGAAAGTATGAAAGATTTTGTTCAAGCTTCTAAAAAAATAAGTTTCCTTTATCATGGAATTATCCTTGCGTCACTTGTAGGAGAAGTAGTGATGCTTTGGCAGCTGGAAAGAGTCGTACCCGTTCTCTATCCAGGTTTTGTTGCTTTTCTTCTCTTTCACTTAGTCTACCACATCATTTTATTTGTGATTGCAAAGAGAAGTGGTCGCTTGGACTATTTGGTCACATGGGGGCTCTTTCTCATGTTTAATCTTTTGTATGATTCCTTTTTAGCATTGGTCTTTCTAGGTCTGTCTTTTGGTATGTGAGAAAATACTTCTGCATTCTAGTTATTTAGACAGTGAGAACCTAGTCGTTGTGAGTTTTTTCTTTGCTTGCTCATTTCAGGAAACTTGTCGCAATCCCTTTCTAGTGGTATAATGTTACTATCTCGATGAATTGAGGAAACAAGATGAAAGAATATAACAAGTCTAGTAAGTTAGAGCATGTTGCCTATGATATCCGTGGCCCTGTTTTGGAAGAAGCTATGCGGATGCGAGCAAACGGAGAAAAGATTTTACGTCTGAATACAGGGAATCCAGCAGAATTTGGCTTCACAGCGCCAGATGAGGTCATTCATGACTTGATTATGAATGCGCGTGATAGTGAGGGGTATTCTGACTCCAAAGGGATTTTCTCAGCACGTAAGGCTATCATGCAGTATTGCCAACTAAAGAAATTCCCCAATGTGGACATTGATGATATCTACCTTGGAAATGGTGTCAGTGAGCTGATTGTTATGTCCATGCAAGGACTTTTGGATAATGGCGATGAGGTCTTGGTACCTATGCCAGACTATCCTCTCTGGACAGCCGCGGTCAGCCTAGCTGGGGGGAATGCCGTTCACTATATCTGTGATGAAGCTGCAGAATGGTACCCAGATATTGACGATATCAAGTCAAAAATTACTTCCAATACTAAGGCAATCGTTCTTATCAATCCGAACAACCCAACTGGAGCCCTTTATCCTAAGGAACTCTTGTTGGAGATTATTGAGATTGCTCGTCAAAACGATTTGATCATCTTTGCGGACGAAATCTATGACCGCATGGTAATGGATGGGCATGTGCATACGCCTGTGGCGAGCTTGGCACCAGATGTTTTCTGTGTCAGCATGAATGGTCTGTCAAAATCCCACCGTATCGCTGGTTTTCGTGTAGGATGGATGGTCTTGTCTGGTCCTAAGCACCATGTCAAGGGGTATATCGAAGGGCTCAATATGCTGTCCAATATGCGTCTTTGCTCTAACGTTTTGGCCCAGCAAGTCGTACAAACATCACTAGGTGGGCACCAGTCAGTGGATGAATTGCTCCTTCCTGGTGGACGGATTTACGAGCAAAGAAATTTCATTTACAATGCTATCCAAGATATCCCAGGTTTGTCTGCGGTCAAGCCGAAGGCGGGTCTTTATATCTTCCCTAAAATTGACCGCAATATGTACCGCATCGATGATGATGAACAGTTCGTTCTTGATTTCTTGAAGCAGGAAAAGGTTCTCTTGGTTCATGGTCGTGGTTTTAACTGGAAGGAACCAGACCATTTCCGTATCGTTTACCTTCCTCGTGTGGACGAATTGGCGCAAATCCAAGAAAAGATGACACGTTTCTTGAGTCAGTATCGTAGATAAGGCTTTCATAGGGAAAAGCAGGAAACATTTACTTAGAGCTATTGACAAATAGGTAAGAATCAGATAGAATAGTAAAGTATGTTTAGTAACTGATCACTTTATAGCCGGCTAAACGAATACAAAATCTATGAGGAGGTATTCATCGTGAAACGTACTTATCAACCAAGTAAACTTCGTCGTGCGCGTAAACACGGATTCCGTAACCGTATGTCAACTAAAAACGGTCGTCGCGTATTGGCAGCTCGTCGTCGTAAAGGACGCAAAGTTTTGGCTGCATAATCCAAACGAATTCAACAAAGAAGTCAGTAGGAACTCGAGTCTACTGGCTTTTCTTTTGATTTTAAAGAGTGCATTGCCCACGAAATCACCGATTTCAAATGGAACTCATGGAGGGCTCATCTAAAAGGTCACATACAAAAAACTCAAAACCAGATATAAGTTACTGATTTTGAGTTTTTATTTATTCTTTTAAGTGATAAGAGTAACTAGCGACAACGACGTCTTCATGCCATCTGAGAGCGTATTTTAGTTTGAGGCTCATTTGATTGTGCAGGATATTTTGCCAAGGCTTGTTAGGGATAAACTGTGGGACAAGGACTGTAACGGTGTAGTTTTTTTGCTTAGCTTCTTGGGCGATTCGTTTGACATACTTAACGCTAGGGGTGATGATGTCGCGGTAGCTGGTATTGATATTCTTCAGAGTGATATTTGGGAAGTGATCGGCAAATTCCTGAAGGATTTCTTGGTCTTTTTCAGCCGTTTCTTTAGTAGAAATGTGCATGGCTAACACTTCGTCACCGATACTTTGAGCGTAGTTAATGGCTCCGACACTTACTCGAGTAACATTTCCTACTAGGACAAGGACAAGGTTGCCGTCATAAGTGCGCTTTTCAATTCCTTCGTAGAGTCGTAGTTGTTTTGCCACTTTTTGGTAATGGCTGTGAATGGACAAAAAGAGGAAGGTTAAGACTAGGATAATTGGGAAGAATGGCCAGATATCTCCCAGTCTGAAGAGGAGTAGAATGAGAACGATAGCATAACAAATGATGGCCCCAAGGATATTAGCAAAGGCAGGTTTTAAGAAGTTTTTTCCTTTCTCCAATGGCAAATCATCCCAGTCTGAGAAAGGGCAAAGGGAACGAAGACCCCGATAGTATAAAGA
>CAUPXG010000016.1:0-31655 GCA_963515155.1 Streptococcus oralis
TTACAATATCTGTATGCAATTCACATTTACATTACCCGAATCCTTGCCTCAAATGTCGGTCAAGCAATTCCTAGAGGAACAACTCCTCATTCCTAGAAAGATCCGCCATTTTCTAAGAATCAAGAAGAACATCTTAATTAACCACAAAGAAGTTCACTGGAACGAGATGGTCAAGCCAGGGGACATTTGCCAGTTGACTTTTGACGAGGAAGATTATCCCCCAAAAGAAATCCTTTGGGGCAATCCAGACCTCGTTCAAGAGATTTACCAAGACCAACATCTCATTATCGTCAACAAGCCAGAAGGAATGAAAACTCACGGAAATCAACCTGGTGAAATTGCCCTACTCAACCATGTCTCTGCCTATGTTGGCCAAACCTGCTATATCGTTCATCGTCTGGACATGGAAACTAGTGGTTTGATTCTCTTTGCCAAAAATCCTTTTATCCTGCCTATTCTCAATCGCTTACTGGAGAAAAAAGAGATTTCTAGGGAATACTGGGCACTTATAGAAGGGCGAGTAGGGAGTAAAGAACTTATCTTCCGAGATAAAATTGGTCGCGATCGACATGATCGCAGAAAACGAGTGGTAGATCCCAAAAATGGGCAATATGCTGAAACACAGGTAAGCCGATTAAAGCAATTTCCTAATAAGACTTCTCTTGTTCGTTGCAAGCTAAAGACAGGCCGAACCCATCAAATCCGTGTTCACCTTTCTCACCATAAACACCCTATTCTAGGAGACCCTCTCTATAATAGTAAATCAAAGACAAGCCGGCTTATGCTCCATGCCTTCCGACTGTCCTTTACCCATCCACTCACCCTAGAAAAGTTTAGCTTCACTGCTCTTTCTGATACATTTGAGAGAGAATTAAAAAAGAATGGATGACCGCTAAATCATCCATTTTGTTTTATCTAAAAATAGAAAAAGCAAGACCAGAAGGCCTTGCTTTTATCGACTCAAGAATTATTTAGCGATTTTTGCAAAGTATTCAAGAGTACGTACAAGTTGTGCAGTGTATGACATTTCGTTGTCGTACCATGATACAACTTTAACCAATTGTTTGCCGTCAACATCAAGAACTTTAGTTTGAGTTGCGTCGAACAATGAACCGTAAGACATACCTACGATATCTGAAGATACGATTGGATCTTCTGTGTAACCGTATGATTCGTTTGAAGCTGCTTTCATAGCTGCGTTTACTTCATCAACAGTAACGTTCTTTTCAAGAACTGCTACCAATTCAGTAACTGATCCAGTTGGAGTTGGAACACGTTGTGCAGATCCGTCAAGTTTACCGTTCAATTCTGGGATTACAAGACCGATAGCTTTAGCAGCACCAGTTGAGTTAGGAACGATGTTTGCAGCACCAGCGCGAGCACGACGAAGGTCACCACCACGGTGTGGTCCGTCAAGGATCATTTGGTCACCAGTGTAAGCGTGGATAGTAGTCATCAATCCTTCAACAACACCGAAGTTGTCTTGAAGAGCTTTAGCCATTGGAGCCAAGCAGTTTGTAGTACATGAAGCACCTGAGATAACTGTTTCAGTACCATCAAGAATGTCGTGGTTAGTGTTAAATACAATTGTTTTAACATCATTTCCACCAGGAGCAGTGATAACAACTTTCTTAGCTCCACCTTTAAGGTGTTTTTCAGCAGCATCTTTCTTAGCAAAGAAACCAGTTGCTTCAAGAACGATTTCTACACCGTCAGTAGCCCAGTCAATTTGTTCTGGGTCACGTTCAGCAGAAACTTTAACGAATTTACCGTTAACTTCGAATCCACCTTCTTTAACTTCTACAGTACCGTCGAAACGACCTTGAGTTGTGTCGTATTTCAACAAGTGTGCAAGCATAACTGGATCTGTAAGGTCGTTGATGCGAGTAACTTCAACACCTTCTACGTTTTGGATACGACGGAAAGCAAGACGACCGATACGACCGAAACCGTTAATACCAACTTTAACTACCATTAGTGATTTCCTCCTTATGAAAATCATGAAAATTTTATTGTGAAAAGAGTAACTTGAATCACTACAAATCACCTTTCAACAAACCTATTATATAACTATTTGAGTTTAATTGCAAGTACGGGCGTTGATTTTCTCTCCCGCTTTTCTACTTTTTCTCCCCCTTTTTATTCATTCATTCTTTTATTTCCAAAGCATATCTCTAGAATCTTTTATAATATCTGCATATTTTCCTCATTTCAAGGTAAAACTCCGATTTCAACTCTTTCAGAGTTTACAAAAAAGAGACAGGATAACTCCTGCCTCTAGGCTGATAAACAATTATTTGCGACGTCCTGGTCGTTCCGCATAACCATAGTAAGCATCTGCCATGATTTCTTCCATGTCAGCTACCATTGGCAAGCGTGGGTTCGCAGGAGAACATTGGTCTTCATAAGCAAGCAAGGCAATTTCATGCAAGCTGTCTTTCCAAGCTTTTTCATCGATTCCAAAGCCTTTGAAGTTCATTGTGATTCCAACTGCTTCACCAAGATCGTAAACTGCTTTGGCATACGCTTCAACCGCTTCTTCTGGAGTTGAGTGAGGCAATCCAAGCATTCTAGCAATATCTTGGAATTTTTCATCAGCTTTCCAGTAGTTGTACTTAGGCCATGTAGTCGTCTTAGATGGGCGAGTACCATTGTAACGGATAACGTATGGAAGCAAGATTGCGTTTGTACGTCCGTGAACAGTATGGTGAACCGCACCGATCTTGTGGGCCATTGAGTGGCTCATACCAAGGAAGGCATTGGCAAAGGCCATACCAGCCATTGTAGATGCATTGTGCATTTTTTCGCGAGCTTCTGGATCAGCTGTCTTAACAGATTTTTCCAACCATTCAAACACAAGTTTGATTGTTTGAAGGGCGATACCGTCTGTGTAGTCGTTAGCAAAGTTTGAAGTGTAAGCTTCAGTCGCGTGAGTCAAGACGTCCATACCTGTATCAGCAGCGATGAAGTCTGGAACTGACTCAACCAAAGCAGGGTCAACAATGGCAATAGTTGGTGTCAATGAGTAGTCAGCCAATGGGTATTTACGATTGTTTTTCTTATCAGAGATAACGGCAAATGGTGTTACTTCTGAACCTGTACCTGAAGTTGTTGGAATACCAATGTATTTCGCTTTTTTACCAAGTGATGGGAAGCGGAAGGCACGTTTACGGATATCCATGAATTTTTGAACCAAGTCACGGAAGTCGATTTGTGGTTGTTCGTAGAAGAGCCACATTACTTTGGCCGCGTCCATTGGAGAACCACCACCAAGAGCGATAATTGTGTCTGGCTCAAATGCTCTCATCACTTCAGTACCACGTTCTACAGTTGTGATATCTGGATCTGGTTCAACGTCTGAGAAGACTTGGACAGTTACACGGTTGCTGCGTTTGTTCAATTGGTCAATAATGCGTTGAACAAAACCAAGTTTTTCGATCGATTTGTCTGTAACAATCATAACGCGTTCAATATCTTCACATGTTTGAAGGTATTGGATAGAATTGCGTTCGAAGTAAATTTTTGAAGGAACTTTAAACCACTGCATATTATTTCTACGTTTTCCTACTTTCTTGATGTTTAGAAGGTTGATCGCACTCACATTATCACCGACTGAATTGTGTCCATATGAACCACATCCAAGTGTCAATGATGGAATGAAGGCATTGTATACGTCACCGATACCACCGAAAGTAGATGGAGAGTTCCAGATAATACGCATTGCTTTGATTTCTGTACCAAAGCGTTTAGCAAGAGCTTCGTCTTTTGTATGGATGGCTGCTGAGTGACCAAGTCCGTTAAACTCAACCATTTGACGAGCTTTTTTAAGACCGTCTTCTGTATCTTCAGCTTTTAGGACAGCGATAACTGGTGACAATTTTTCACGAGTCAATGGTTCTTTTGGTCCTACTTCTGCACATTCTGCAGCCAAGATGTTTGTTCCTTCTGGAACGCTAAATCCTGCTTGTTCTGCAATCCATGCTGCTGGTTTACCAACGATGTTTGCATTTAGTTTAGCACCTGCACAGTTTTTGCTGTTAGCTTTCACACCGAAACAGAATTCTTCAAGAAGTGCTTTTTCTTTTTTGTTTACAAAGTAAGTGTGATATGATTTGAATTCTTCTACAAATTCATCATATACTTCTTTATCAATGATAACCGCTTGTTCTGATGCACAGACCATCCCATTATCAAATGATTTAGACATAACGATGTCATGAGCAGCTTGACGAAGGTCAGCAGATTTTTCTACATAGGCAGGAACGTTTCCGGCACCTACCCCAAGAGCTGGTTTTCCACATGAGTATGCAGCTTTAACCATAGCGTTCCCACCAGTTGCAAGAATAGTTGCAACACCTTCGTGGTTCATTAGCGCTCCAGTTGCTTCCATAGATGGCTTTGTAATCCATTGAACACAGTTTTCAGGAGCACCAGCTGCAATCGCTGCATCGCGAACGATTTGTGCTGCGTGAGCTGATGATTCTTGAGCAGATGGGTGGAAGGCAAAAACGATTGGGTTACGTGTTTTCAAAGCAATGAGTGATTTGAAAATCGCTGTTGAAGTTGGGTTTGTTGTCGGAGTGACACCACAGATTACCCCTACAGGTTCCGCAATCTTTGTCAAACCTGTAATTGGATCATCTTCGATAACTCCAACTGTTTTAACTCCACGCATATTGTTCACTACGTGTTCGCAGGCAAATAGATTTTTTGTTGCCTTATCTTCAAATACACCACGACCAGTTTCTTCAACCGCATGTTGTGCAAGGATACCGTGCGCGTCAAGCGCTGCAACAGACGCTTTTGCTACGATGTAGTCAACTTGCTCTTGGTTCAACTTGCGCATTTCATCAAGCGCAACCAAGGCTTTTTTCACGAGACCATCGACATGCTTTTCAGCAGCAAGTTGTTTTTCCTCTGGTGTTACTGTTTTTTTATCAGCCATATTATCCTCCATAGCCTTTAAGGATGTTATCCTTTGTTAATTTTTTCACAAGTTTATTATAACTCTTTTTTTATGCTTTGTAAACAGTTTCATAAGCATTTCACAAAGAAATTTTCTGAATTTGTGATTTTTTTCTCAATATAGCTATACAATAGAGTTTTGTCTGGACGATTGTGAAATTATGGAGAAAATTTTTGTATTTCACAAAGTTTTTCTAGTTGATAGTTAGTTATCGAATCCAAAAATAGAAAGCGCTTTCTTCCTGGTTTTGAAAAATAGTCTCCTAACTTGGAGACTACTGTTTTTGCTGAAAAACGCCTTGTTTAAAGGTCCCTTCATAAACAACTTCTTGCTCTGTAGTCAACTTCCCTTGACCTTCAGCCTGGCCATTTACAAAATCACCTTCGTATTTCCAGCCATCTTTTGATTGAAAAGTCCCTTTCCCATTAAAGGCTCCATTATTGAAATCACCTGTATATTGGTCTCCATTTTCAAAGGTCATGGTTCCTTGACCATTCATTTTCCCACGTACCAAGGTGCCATCATAAACAAGAGCTCCACCATCAAGTGTCAAGACACCTTTTTTAGGCGTATTTAGCAGAAATACCGAAAGAGCACAGAGTACCATTACAACTACTGCAACGAGCTCTAACCTAGGACGAGTTAGGTAAACTCTACACTTCTCATAAAATTGTTTAAGCTTTTCCATTGTCACTCTCTTTTTCTAATCGATCTAGCCAGCTTTGACATCCACTTGTGATACGAGCATAGGTTTCCTCAAAATCTCCTGTATACCAAGGATCTGGGACATTTTCAGCCGCAAAAGAGTAGATCTTGTACTGTAGTTCCTGAGGGCACATGTGACGCAGATCTGAAACGTTTGAAGCATCCATACCGATAATGTAATCAAATGATTCAAAGTCCTCTCTGCCAATCTGAAGCGATGTTTTGTCTTTGTCATACGGGATCTGATACTGCTGAAAAATCCCCTGCGTCCCCTTATGAATCGGATTGCCATGTTCCCAAGATGACGTTGCCCGACTCTCGACTTGGTAAGCGCTCGTCATGGACTTCATCACAAACTCTGCCATGGGACTTCGGCAAATATTTCCTAAGCAAACAAATACTATTTTTTTCATCCCTTTTCCTCTTGTCTCATAGAAAAACGGGAGTGACAGGTCCCGTTTTATTCTTCGATTGCTCCGCCTTCGTCAACAACTGTTCCTTCTGGTGTCACAGCTTCTTTGAGTGGCAAAACGGTCTTGATCGCAGCCAATTCAAAGGTCAAATAAACCCCATCTACATCCAGTACGATTGTACCTTTCTCAGTATCTACTTCATCCACTGTTCCGTAAAGCCCACCAATTGTAATGACTTCATAGCCTTTTTGAAGCTTGTTCAAGCTTTCCATACGCTTTTGTGCTTGTTTCTTTTGAGAACGTTGCATAAAGAACATCAAGGCAAACATACCTACAAGCATGATCAAAAATGTTAAATTTGGACTAATATTTTCCATAGTATTTTCTCCTTTGTATTTTACATAGGACTACTATATCAAATTTCAGCTACTTTTACAAGATTGTGCCTTGTTTTTATGGTTATAAAAAATCAGAGTTTTCACTCTGATTTTTGTGATTATTTCAAGTTTTGAACGACTTTGACTAGATTTTCAACTGTAAATCCGTACTCTGCCAATACTTTTGGTGCTGGGGCAGATGCTCCAAAGGTATCAATACCGAGAACTGCACCATCAAGACCAACATACTTGTACCAGTTTTGAGTTGCACCCATTTCAACTGCAACACGACGGCGAACTGCATTTGGAAGGATTTCTTCCTTGTAAGCTGCATCTTGTGCGTCAAAGACATCTGTTGATGGCATGCTGACTACACGGACTTTTGCCCCTTGGCTAGCCAATTCTTTGGCAGCTGCGACCGCCAAATTCACCTCTGAACCTGTTGCAATCAAGATCGTATCAAAGTCTGCTGCATTTTCATAGACGACATAGGCACCTTTCGCAACTTTGTCAAAGTCTGTTCCCTCTTCAACAGTCAAGTTTTGACGTGTCAAGACAAGGGCAGTTGGTGTTTTTTCGCTTGTCACTGCAAGGTACCAAGCCGCTTGAGTTTCACGCGCATCTGCTGGGCGGAAAACATTGAGATTTGGCATAGCACGAAGACCTGCTAAGTGTTCAACTGGTTCGTGAGTTGGACCATCTTCACCAACTGCAATAGAATCGTGGGTAAAGACATAAGTCACAGGAAGTCCTTGCAAGGCTGACAAGCGGACAGCTGCTTTCACATAGTCAGAGAAGACGAAGAAAGTACCTCCGTATACACGAAGTCCACCGTGAAGGGCCATCCCGTTCAAGATCGTTCCCATTGCAAATTCACGAACACCAAACTGAATGTTGCGGTTCAAGCGATTAGCGTCGTCTTGAAGTCCATCCGTTTTGATATAAGTCATGTTTGAGTGAGCAAGGTCAGCTGATCCACCTAGGAAAGTTGGCAACTTGGCAGCAACAACGTTCAAAGCATCTTGACTTGAATTACGAGTTGCTTGAGAAAAGCCATTTTCTAAGGCTGGGAAGTCTGCTGGAGTCACTTCAACTGGATCACGTCCGTCGATGATGGCTTCTACTTCTGCAGCCAGTTCTGGGTGAGCTTCTTTATAATCTGCAACTAATTTTGTCCAAGCTTGATAAGCTGACGCGCCACGGTCTGCAACATTTTCCTTGAAATCAGCATAAACTTCAGCTGGGATTTCAAATGGTTCATAGTCCCAACCGAGCGCTTGGCGAGTTGCTGCAGTTTCATCTGCTCCAAGAGGAGCACCGTGTACCGCATTGGTTCCTTGTTTGTTTGGAGAACCGTATCCAATCACAGTCTTCACTTCAATCAAAGATGGTTTGCCTGAAGCTTTAGCTGTTTCGATAGCAGCATGGATTGCTTCCAAGTCTGTTCCATCTTCAACCAAGGCTGTATGCCAACCGTAGGCATTGTAACGGTCACGAACACTTTCTGTAAAGGAATCTTTTGTCTCACCATCCAAGTTGATGTCATTTGAATCATAAAGAACCACCAACTTGTCAAGTTTTTGCAAGCCTGCGTATGAAGCCGCCTCACTTGAGACACCTTCCATCAAATCTCCGTCTCCACAGATCACATAAGTATAGTGGTCAAAGATATTGAAACCTTCGCGGTTATATTTGGCTGCTAAGAAACGTTCTGCTTGGGCAAAACCAGTGGCAGTTGAAATCCCTTGTCCTAGAGGTCCAGTAGTAGCGTCAACCCCTGCTGTATGACCAAATTCTGGGTGACCTGGTGTTTTGGAACCCCATTGGCGGAAGTTCTTGACTTCATCCATGCTAACATCTTCAAAACCAGAGAGGTGAAGAAGGGCATAAAGAAGCATTGAGCCGTGTCCTGCTGAAAGAATAAAGCGATCGCGGTTGATCCAGTTTGGTTGAGCTGGATTGATACGAAGTTGCTTTGTAAAGAGGCTATAGGCCATAGGAGCAGCCCCCATAACCACCCCTGGGTGACCTGAGTTTGCTTTGTTGATGGCGTCAATACCTAGAAAACGAATTGCATTAACAGATAGATTTGACATAGAATTTCCTTTCTCTTTGAGGTGATTAATAAATCACACATCCTATTTTACTATTATATGAAAAAATGCATAGAATAGCAATAAAACAATTTGCGCTCATCTAACACATTTGATTTGTCTATCCCCTCGTTACTTCATAGTAAGGCAACAAGCGCGTATAAGCGTCTTCTAGCTTCTCTAATATCGCTTCTACTGACTGATTTTCTATAAAAGAAACATCTGCCTTAACTAACACTTTACGGACTTCCTGACTTCTCAGCTTCTCGCGTAAAGTACGACGATTTTCTTCATTAGCCTCCATCTTATAACTTTCCCCATTTGAGTAGACTAGATAATAAATTCCTTCTACCGCTGGAAGTTCTAAAACCTTGGCTTGCTTGTCCAAGGTCTGTTCGTCTTTCTTACGCTCGATGAAACTGACTTCCAAAGAAACCCCAAAGTCAGTAGGTGCTCCATATAAACGCAAGGCCATCATAGGTTCTGTCACTTGTCCGTCTCTCTGAAGATAGGCCCAGAAATGCGACCGCAAGCGTTGCGCTTGGTTCATCCACTGGCTAGTCTGTTGGAGTTGCCATTCTGGATGACTTGCTTGAAAGGTTTTGGCCAATTCTGTGAAAGACTTCCGTGCCTCTTGACCTTTTTGCCGCAAATTCAACATCTTTTCTCTTTCATCGCCAGCTTTATCAGGATTACGGTACTGGACACCTGCAAATGATAGGTATTCTCTAACTGCTTTCAGCATATCTGAATCTTTCCTTTCCTAGCAAAAAATCAGGACAAACCTGATTTTGCTTTGCTTATTCTGCATCTACGACAACATAGCGATTTGGCTCATCGCCTTCAGAGTAACTCGTCACGCCATCCATGCGTGAAATAATGCGATGGATAATCTTGCGTTCGCTATTTGACATTGGATCAGTTTGTTGGCTACGTCCTTCTTCTAAAACGCGAGTCGCCAATTTTTGAGCGTAGGTTTGCAAGACTTCTGCACGGTGTTCAACGTAATCATTGACATTGATCGTGATATAGAAGGTTCTCGAATAGCGATTGTAAAGGTAATTTTGCGCTAACAGCTGAAGAGCTTTCAAGACTTTCCCGTGGTAGCCGATAATACGGCCTGGTTCATTAGTGTCAATTTGAAGATTGATGGTGCGGCGATTGTAGTCGCTTGAAATCGTCCCTTCAACATCCATATCATCTACAATGGTTTGAACGTAGCTAGCTACTTCTGTTGCCACTTGTTCGATGTCATAACTTGGTTCTACTTTCAAGCCTAAATCTTCCAAAGACTGGCTTGTTGTTTCCTGCGTTTCAGTTTCTTTTTCTGGAGCAGATTCCACTTCCTCGGTAGTATTCTCTGGTTCCAATTCATTTAAAATTGAAATATGGCCTGTTTCTTCCAAAATCGTGCTGGCATGTTTTTCATTTTTCAAGATTTCAGCCTTGACCTCTTCAGAGACACCTTGACCTTCTTCTTCAATCTTCTTAATCGCTTCAACTACATGCCCCAAATCAACAGTTGCTTCACTTACTGTTTTCACGGGTTCATTTTTTTCATTAACTTCTTTTGGAACCCCTTTAATGGCCTGCTGGTTGGCTTTGATCACTGTCGTTTCACTAATGGCTTCGATATCAACTTGAGCTGGCTTCTTACCAAACAAGCCTAAGAATCCTTTTTTCTCTTTCGAAACGACCTTGATGTGGGCCTTCATTCTTGGAATGTCTAATTCTTTCAATCCTTTTTGGATTGCTTCTTCAACCGTTGAACCTGTAAATAATACCATTACCAGATTCCTCCTTATTTTTTCTTTTTCTGTGCTTTTTTCAAAGCTCTTCTCTTCTTGCCTTCTAAATCTTTTTCTGCTTGCGCCACTGCTTCTCTTTCAGCAATAATCTTGAAAGGATTGTTCAGGAAATAGGTTTGCAAAACTTGGTAAGCATTGGATACAGCCCAGTACAAGGCTACACCACTTGGGGCGGAAATGGCAAAAACAAAGATCAATACAGGCATACCATACATCATCCCTGTCGTAGCTCCACTTTTTTCGGACAAAGCTTTATTCGATAACCAGCTACTCAAGAAGGTAAAGACTGCCGCCAAAATCGGAAGGACAAAACTTGTATCTACTCCTCCCAAATTAATCCATAAAAAGTGACCTGTTTTCAAAAAGTCAACTCGACTCAAGGCTTGAAAGAGCGCCAAGAGAACCGGCATTTGTATTAAAATTGGCCAGAGAGAGGATGAATGCTTGATTCCTAACTCTTTATAAACCTTACGCATCTCCTGGTCTAGCTTGGTTCTACTTTCCATATCACGACCCGGATATTGCTCTCGCAAAGCCTTGATGCGTGGTTGAGCCTCTTGCATTTTTCTAGAGGCAACCATCTGTGTCTGAAAGACCGGCAATAAAATCGTCCGAATCAAGATTGTGAAGAGGATAATCCCCACTCCGATACTAATGTCAAAGGACAAAAAGCGGATAATTTCAGCAAAAAAATAAACGAATTTGCTCCAAAAGTCTGTCGAATCTGCTGTTATATCGCTAGCTGTACCATTTGTTGCACAGGCTGTCATGATAACCAAGGACAAGCCCAACAAACTAGTCAACTGTAGTTTCTTTTTCACTCCCATTTCCTTCCTGGTAAATCTTTGATAACTTTAATACGTGGAGTAGGTTTTTCTCCATCTCTGCATATTCCAAGGTTTCCACCCCTTTTCGGGCAATCACGACAAAATCAACATGCTCTACTAAACTCCCTTTTACACTTTGTAGAATGTGCCGGATTCGTCTTTTAATTTGATTTCTGGTAACTGCATTCCCCAGCTTTTTGCTGACGGACAGTCCTACTCGAAAATGGTTTTGCTGGTTTTCCAATTGGTAGACAACAAATTTTCGATTGGCAAAACTTGTTCCGTCCTTGAAAATCGCCTTAAAATCTTTCTCTCTTTTTACACGAAAGCTTTTCTTCAAAACTCAACTCCATCTATTAAATTACTACTATTATACCATATTTTTTGAAAAAGCCAATAACAGCAAGGTTTTAGACATTTTCTACATAAAAAAAGCTGGAAAATCTCTTTCCCAACTTCTTTTTACAATCAAATTTTACGTGTATTTACTTATTTTTTCAAGCGCTCAACATCGCGTGCAATCACCAATTCTTCATCTGTTGGAATAACCAAGACACGGATTTTCGCTGCGTCAGTTGAGATGTCTCCCGTTACGCCAAAGACGTTCTTTTCTGGATCCACATCACAACCAAACCAAGAGATACCTGAAATGACATCCTCACGAACCAAAGCTGCATTTTCACCGATCCCTGCTGTGAAGATAATCGCATCTGCTCCATTTAGGACTGCAAGGTATTGACCGATATGTTTTTGAATACGATCGACATACATTTCATAAGCCAAAGTCGCATCATGGTCTCCTGCTTCCATGGCAGCAATCACATCACGCATATCGCTTGACTGACCAGAAACTCCCATGAGCCCTGATTCACGATTGAGAACGCGACTAATATCTTCAGGGGTATTGAAATCCTCTGTATATTGCATGAGATAAGGGATGATAGCAGGATCAATATCTCCTGTACGAGTTCCCATCATCACACCGCCGAGTGGTGTGAATCCCATAGAAGTATCCACAGACTTCCCACCCTTAACAGCTGTGATAGAAGCCCCGTTACCAATATGGCAGGTAATCAATTTCAAATCTTCTAGAGGACGGCCCAAAAGTTTCGCTGCTTCTCCTGCGACAAACTGGTGACTTGTCCCGTGGGCTCCGTATTTACGAACCTTGTTCTCAGTGTAATACTTAGTTGGTAGAGGATAGCGGTAAGCCTTCTCTGGCATGCTTGTGTGGAATGAGGTATCAAATACGACAACACTGGTAATATCTGGAAGCAATTCCTTAAATGCGCGAATTCCAGCTGCGTTAGCTGGATTGTGAAGGGGAGCCAAGAGTCCCAATTCCTCAACTTTTTCTAACACGTCTCCCTCAACAACTGTTGATTCCTTGAAATATTCACCACCTGCAACGACGCGGTGGCCGACACCTGTAATCTCATCGTACCCTTTGATAATGTCAAAACGAATCAAGTCATCCAATAAAATTTTAACGGCTTGTGTATGGTCTTCAATATCAAGAATTTGTTGCTCCGAACGACCGTCAAATTTTACTGTTGAAATTGAATCTTTCAATCCAATACGTTCAATCAAGCCTTTAGCCAAAACTTTTTCCTCAGGCATTTGATAAAGTTGCCATTTCAAGCTTGAGCTTCCTGCATTGATTGCAATTGTTTTTGTCATAAGATGATACCTCTTTTTAAGCGTTTTCATCTATTATAACAAAATCTCTTTTATATTTCAGTACCTTTGCTCCAATTTTGAAAATTTTCTTTAAAGGTCAACAAAACTGACGGATCTTGCAAGCTTGTAAGAGGGTAGACAAAGGGTTCTATTTCTTTATCTCTTTTCTTCTGTAAGACAAAAATACTTTTAGCTTGGCTTGCAGTTGAGAAAATATCCTCTGGCAGAGCGATGATAGCAGCCAGACTCACTTCGTCTTTGAGCCACCCTTTTAATAAGTCACTCTGAGGACTGGTCAATAAATCACTCGGAGCTAGAAAAATAGCATAGCCATCTGACTTAAGGTACTTGAGGCCTTGTTCCATCAGCAAATGATGGGCATAGGTATGCTCTTGACTAGAAGACACTTGATAGCGAGAAGCGATGGCATCGTCTGGGTAATAGCCTACAGGCAAGTCGCTGATGACCACGTCGCTTTCTTTAAGCATTTGCGGACGAACGGCATCTCCTTGGACAAAACCAGCCTGCAAACCAATCACATCTGCCATACTGGCTGCCAAATCAATCAGCAAGTCATCCACTTCGATTCCCAAGTAATCTACTTTTTTAGCAAGAGATGTCAAGAAAGTAGCCCCCAAAATCCCCATACCAGAGCCTATTTCGAGGATGCTAATTTCCTCTTGTTCAAACAACTCTTCCACAATGAGTACCAAGAGGAGGGCAATGGCATCCGGCGTAAACTGGTGATTGACCTGTAAAGGTTCCGTTTGTCCTGCCTTCATCAAGAGAAACTGGTAGGTCTTAAGCCACTCTTCCTTGCGAAGTGCTAAGCGCTTAAGGGCTTGATTGTTCTCCTTGACCTGCTCTAGCTCGGTCTCGCCATCTAGGTAGATACTATTTTGCTCTACCAAGGCGTCATAAAAGTTGGTAGCCAAATCACTTTGGATGACTTGGGCATTCTCTAGTAAATACGTATAAGCTTGTTCTATTTTTTCAAAATCCATATTCCTATCTTATCAAAATTCCCCTATTTTTTCCATCTGAAGAGAAAAAATCACTGCTTTAGTCAGCGAGTGATTTTTGGGCTACTGTTAAAAAGAGTTCTGCGTAATTTCCGAGGAAAAGATCTTCTGCACTATAGAGGATCTGACTGCCAATGCTTGAAAAACCATTCTGAGCGAGCTTGGTTTCCAGTTCAGCTAAATCAAAACCATGGTGGTTGGTATCTGTCTTGACAAAATCAGCAATGAGAACCTGTCCATTCTCCCTAAGGTGATGGCGAAACATGGTAAGAGTCGCATCTAGATTAGGCATATGATGAAGAACCCGACTGACTACAATTAGGTCAAATTGCTGGTCTAAGGGATTTGCCAGTAAATCCTGCTCCAAAAACTGGATATTCTTGATGTCTTGTTGCTCTGCTTTCAAACGAGCTTGCTCCAGCATTTTCTCCGAGATGTCTACAAGGGTAACCGACTTGGCCTGCTTGGCCAGGGGCAAGGCTAATAGACCCGTCCCACCGCCAAAGTCCAATATTTCCGTGTCTGATAGAAGAGCGATCTGTTTCTCGACCGCTTGACAAACCAAATTTGCAAGAAAGATATTTTTGGGCGAATCAAAAGTTTCTGCTTTGTGATTAAAATCATGTTTCATGCTTTTAGTTTAGCACAAAGAAGTTGAATTGACTAGGATTTGTCTTTCTTTTCAGGCTTTTCTTCTGATTTTTTCTTCCCTGCTTGATTGCTTGAATCAGTCGCTACCTCTTCCTTTTTAGCTGTTTTCTTTTCTTGGTTTTTCATCGGAGGAAAGAGAAATTCATAGTTGCCCTTATTCATACGAACACTTGTTTCAAAACCTGTCTTCGTATTGTGATACCTGACTTTTCCTAAGTTAAAGACTTGTTCTCCACTTTCTTGCTCAACCTTATCTTTACTTCGCTTAGCCATGGCAAAAGCAGCCAACTTTTCTTTGTTTAGGGCAAAGTCTTTGTGATGGGCGACTTGCCGATTCAAATAAAACTGCAACAAAAGGCTAAAAATAGCTGCCATGGTAACTGCATATAAGAGAACGCCTGCCTTAACTTTTTGCTTTTTCCACACGATAGATGAATTCCCTTTCTAAGCCTTTTTGAAACTGGAAACGGAAGCGAACCAGTTGATTTTCCTCTGTAATCTGTGCTGATTTAAGTCCATAAACCATAGGTTGGTAGCCCCGTCCGCTGGTATCCGTTTTTCGAAAATCATCCGATTTAGACTTCCCTATAGAGATATCCTTACCATCCTGTTTCATGTAGAGACGATTGCCTTCCACCTTTTCAAACTGCGAACGCTCTAACTCTGCCTCCAGTTGATCCATAAACAAGAGCCACTCCTTTTGCTCGCTTTGCTGCTGGTAACGAACTTCTGAAATGAGGAGCTGACTCATAGCTTGAAAAAGGAGCAAGCCTCCGCTAATGACGATAAGGGCAATCAGAGATTCTAAAAGAGTGAACGCTCTTACCTTACTGCTCTTTAAGGTCGAGCAACTTCTCTGAACCATGGTAGACCTCCAATCCCTTTTCACTAGAAAACACCTGAATCTCCACTCCGTTTATGTTTACCTGATTTTGACCTGTCTGCAGAGCCATCTTCGCCACACGCAAGACTTCCTCTTTTTGCAAGATTTCTGCCTCTTCCTGCCTATTTTTCTGAATTTGTCCCAAGAGGAGGGTTGCAATACTGGCAAATATGGCTAGCGCTACTACTGCTTCTAGTAAGATTACTGCCTTAATTTTTTGTTTCCTTAATGCGTTTAATTTTTCCATTTCCTAGATATAATTGATAGCGAATCGCTCCTTTACTGGTCTGAAATTCAACCTTAGCCAGGGACGAATTGCCCCCAGCTCGGTCAAATATAATGCTTTGTCCTGATGGTGCCTGAATTCCTTTAGGAACGGTCAACTTTTGACTGCCATTGCTGATCGTCTGTCCATCTAAGTTCAGACTGGTCTTTTGCTGACTGGCTAGACTGCGTTTTTGCGTTTCCCGATAGAGTTCTTCAAACTCCATAAAGAAAATCTGCTCCTCTACCGCTGCAAAACTGGACTGAACAGAACCGGACAAGCCTAAAGCAAGGATACTCACAATTCCCAAAACCAAGAGACTTTCCAGCATAGTAAAGGCCTTAATCTGCAACAGTTTGACTTGTTTTTTGTTTTGCATGGTAGTCTTTATAAGCTTTGGCTTGCTCAGCTGTGATACGACCGTCTGCTTGTAATTTGCTAAGGCTAGCATCTTCATTCTTGTCCAGACTATAGAGCTCTGCCTGGCTTTCTACGACCTTGACAACAGCAGCTTTTCCTTTGTCATCTACGGTATCCTTTTGCTTGGTCAAATTGGGCACAAAGAGCAAGAGAAGAACACTGATGATTAAAAGGACGACTAACATCTCTACCAGAGTGAAAGCTTGAACCTTGGCTTTTTTTAATTTTGTCATGAGTTTTTTCATTTTAAAAATTTACCTCCATATTTTGATACATGGGCATGAGCATTGCCGCATAAAGTAAAACGATAATCAGGGCCACAAAGATAAAAACCAGTGGCTGTACTAAGTTCATGGTGCGGTTGACTCGGATAAAAAAGGATTCCCAAGTCTTTTCCGCGTAGATTTCCAACTCACTCCCCAGCTTGGACTTGACTTCCCCATACTCGATGATGAGACTCAACTCCTTCTTAAAGAAAGGATAGGTCGTTATGGTTTGAGAAAATTCGCGGCCATTTTGCAGGGCTTGAGCCAAATCTTGACCGATTTCTTTAAAGAGCTGAGAACCTTGTTCCTGCATGATCTGAAAAATTTGCGTCAGCTCCATCCCCTGTGAAATCATATTGCCCCATTCACGCGCGTAATAGGCCGTCAGATAAGTCTGGACAAAGATTCCTAGAAAGGGAACCCGTGCCAACATCGAGAAAACCCGCATCTTGGAACTTCTTTTGTAGAAAGTGAGGGCTAAAAGTAAAGATAGAGAGCAAACCAGCACTAGTCCCAGAAATATTTGTGGCAGATTGCCGATGATTTGAGTGGCAATATTGCTACTGTCCAGTTGGGGAAGTAGATAGTTTCTCAACCCCAGCATGATTAGCAGGAGAAATCCCAGCAAAATCAGAGGATAGGTCGCCACTTCGATTAATTTTTTCTTGACCTTGGCCAAATTATCCAGATATTCTTCTATCTTTCCCAAACTAAGATGGAGATTTCCATGTACTTCAGCTAGAGATAATTGGGTCACAATAGCACTTGAAAACCCCAAGCTGTCCATCATCTCTGAAAAGGATTTCCCCTGAGACAAGCCTTGGTGCATCCGGGCCACATAGTCCTTTTCCAGCAGGGCACTTCTGCCCAAAAAAGAAATAATTTCCACCAAATGAAAGCCACTGGAAAAGAGGTTGTTAAACAGGGTGATGATTTTCTTCTGCTTAGCTGTAGCTAATTTTTTCCGTTTCAGCCTGAAGACTTGTGATATGTCCATCTTTAAGAAGCTGGTCAATCTGCGCATTCCAGCTAGTTGGCTGGTGTTCTTGAAAGTCTTTGTTTGCAAAGTCAACGATTCCTCCTCCCCCGATTAATCTCTGGTAGCAGACTCCTTGCAGAACAACTGCTAATTCTTCCTCCGTCACACCTAACTCCAGAAGGCGTTCATAAACACCTCGGATACTCTTGGCATGAATGGTTGAAAAGACTGTCGCCCCTGTCAAACTGGCTCTGACCACTGCACGCGCCGTCTCGCTATCCCGAATTTCACCGATAATCAAGAGGTCAGGACGATGCCGGAGAGACAGTTTGATGAGATTTTCATAGGTCAAACCAATCGCTTCATTCAACTGCAACTGGAGCATGTCTTCCTGCTTGATCTCGACAGGATCTTCAATGGACATGACCTGTTGCCCCATAAACAGAGACTTGGCTAATTCGTGCATCAGAGTCGTCTTGCCACTTCCGACTGGACCTGCAAAGAGATAGAGTCCCCGTTGCCTGTACTGCTCACCCAGTTCGTTCATATCCTGAAACCAGAAATGCAGGTCCTGCTCCTCATCGTGCAACAAACGAATGACCAAACTCTCATGCCCCCGATAATCTCCCACGGTAGACAAACGCAGAGAAGACACCTTCTCCCCATGCTGATAGTCGCAAGAGCCCAGCTGACTACGTCTCTTCTCTCCTACGTTCATACCCGCCACAAACTTAAAATGACTAATCACAGCAGCTAAAACATCAAACTCATAGGAGTCAACGAGACACCGCTCGTCTCCAACCCGCATGTGAAGCTCGTAGGACTTTTCCTTGGGGATAAAATAGATATCCTGGGCCTTCTTTTCTTTCGCAGTAGCAATAATTTTCTGTGCAATTTCTTGTACCATACCACCCTCCTTATCTAACTATTCGCAAAAAAATAAAAAAAGCAACTTAAAAAGTTACTTTTTTTATCTCCATTTCATACGGCAAGAACGGTGTTTTTCTTGACCTGTTTGTTTTTCATAGCCTGGACGTAGCTTTTCATCGGGGATGACTTGCTCATCCTGTAAAAGTGCCAAAGAATGGTACTGCTGCAAATACTCATCACACTCATCACACCAGCGTTTATCAGCAGGATCCCAAAAGATAGTCATCAAATCACTCCGACTCTTATAAAGAGGATTCTTCTTTTCCAGCTCAAACCAGCATGATTTATAATATTTTAGAGCATCATAATACTTGTCAAAAGATTGACTCATGATGACATCTTCTTCCCAACCTTCTATGAACCACCACGGTTCAAAATCCCCATACATTTCTATAACACGATACATTCTTACTACTTCCTTTGTATCGTATATTATATCTAATTTTTTATTACAAGAAAAGGATTTTGCTTGCCTTTCCCTTTAGGAAGACTTCTTTAAATACCTTTTCAGCCTATCATAAAAATAGGAGTCCTTTATTGACCCCTATTTTTATCTTCTTAGGCTTGATAACGTTTCACACCATCTAGGTAGGTTGCTACCAATTCCAAATCTTTATCTAGTACGATAAAGTCAGCGTCGTAGCCTTCACGGATTTGGCCACAGACATCATCGATGTGAACAGATTTTGCTGGGTTGAGACTGGCCATCATGACTGCTTCATGTGGATTCGCAATGCCCCATTCGACCACATTCTTCAAACCGTCCTTGAGTTTGAGGATAGAACCTGCCAAATTGCCTGTAGATTTGAGGCGTGCAGTTCCATTGGCAACAACTACTGGGAATTCTCCCAACATGTAGTCACCTTCTTCCAAGCCACCAGCTGTCATACAGTCTGTGATAAGGGCGATATTTTCAGTTCCTTTTTGCTTAAGCAAAATGTCACAGGCCTTTGGATCTACGTGGTGACCATCACAAATCAATTCTGCGTAAGTATGTGGCAATTCATACATGGCTCCCACCATACCGAGCTCACGGTGAGTCAACCCACGCATCCCATTGTAGGCATGTACCCAAACACTCGCTCCAGCATCGACTGCTTTTTTAGCTTCATCAAAAGTCGCATTTGAATGTCCAAGAGCAACCGTTACGCCTTCGCCCGTAACTGTACGAACAAAGTCTTCTACACCTTCACGTTCTGGCGCAAGGGCAATTTTATTGAGCAAGCCATTGGCTGCTTTTTGCCAAGCACGAAACTCATCCATACGAGGGTCTTTCATATAGGCAGGGTTTTGAGCCCCCTTGTATTTCTCTGTGAAATATGGGCCTTCAAAATAGATTCCACGAATCTTGGCTCCACTTGCTTCCTGGTAACGAGCACCGATATTTTCAGTTACCGCAAGCAACTGCTCGTAAGAGGAAGTCAACGTCGTTGGCAAGAAGCTGGTAACACCTGTGCTAAGTAGTCCTTCACTCATGGTATGAAGGGTTCCTTCAATGTTATTATCCATGACATCGACACCACCAAATCCATGAATGTGGGTATCCACAAGTCCTGGGGCAATGCTATAACCTGTATAGTCAATCACCTCAGCTCCTTCAGGAATCTGTTCTACATGCTTACCAAACTTGCCATCCACAAGTTCCAAGTAACCGCCACGACGAACTCCGTGTGGGTAGAAAAACTGATCCGCTTTAATATAATTAGGCATAATGATAACCTCCTTGATAGATTGATTCTAGAATTTATTATGTCAATTACATTATAAACCTTTCTTTTTCATTTGTAAATGGTATAGACCTATTTTCTAGAGATATTTTAAAAGAGCTGGATATCTCCAACTCTTTGATCTTATTTTGATTTCACAGGTAGCTCTTGAGCAGCCTTGACAGCAGCTGCAATCGTTTCTGCGTAAAGTTTAGCACCTTCTTCAATCATGTTGCTATCATTTCCAAAGTGGACTTGGTCGGTTCCAGCCCAAATTTCAGGGTGTTCCTTAGCAACCTTATTCCAGTCAGCGATGCTCACGTAAGGATTCTTTTCAGCCAATTCCCGTGCATAAGCCGCATACTGCTCCACTGATGTGTAAGTGTCCTTGCTCTTATCTCCCTCATAAGGTGTCACCAGTATCAGATGGTGTCCTTTCGGTAGATTGTTCACGATGCTGTCCAAATCATTCTTGTAGCCTTCAGGATTGTTGACCCCTGTTGCAATGACGACTGTTTTTAGCAGCGCCTTGTTCTGACTGTTATTGAGCATAATGTCATTGGCTTGCTTGGTCGTTCGACTAACCTGGGCATTGATATTTGCTTCAGGAAGTGCCTCTTGTAGGGCTGTATTGGCACGCAAGGCTACCGAATCTCCTATTAGGCTTGTTCCCTCAGAAATTCCTAGGCGACTCAGTTCAGCTTGTTCAGCAAGAGTCTTTGTTTGTCCTATATTGGTCTGGGCTTGTTTGAAACCATTGACCATCAAGTCTGTCTCAAAAGCTCCAACATGAGGAGCCACAGCTATGATAATCAAGGTAAGCAAGGTAAGAATGCCAGCAGCACCAGCACTAATTGGTTTAATATGAGGCAATCGACTAATCTTCCGTATTAAAGGATTGGATTTACCAGCAATCAACGGCTCAATAATATAGAAGGATAGGATAGCAAAGAAATAAGAAAAGATGATTGTCAGAATAACAGCAGGCAAATTACTCATCAACTGAGAAAAGATAATATAAAAAGGCCAGTGGAAGAGATAAACCGCGTAGCTGGTATCCGCTAGAAATGTAATGATCCGAGGTTCTTGTATCTCAGGCGTTTTCTCATGCAAGACACGCGCAGCAAAAATCATGGTCACTGCCGCTAAACTTGCTAGCAAGAAGCCAAATAAGTACGCAAACAGGTAGGTGAACTTGACAAAGAAAGTCAAGAGCACTAACACCAAAAGCCCAGCAGCAAATACCAGTAGATTCTGACGAAGATCCCACATCCGGTCAAACTGCTTGACTAAATCGCTCGTCTGACGAACCCCCACAACTGTCGCCAAAATGCTTCCTAAAAAGAAGGGATAGACATGGGTTAAACTTGAAAAGTAGACAGATGAATAGGAACTCGCCATTAGACTACCAATAAACATGGAGAAAAAGCTAATGATAAAAGCTCCCGCAGAAAGGAGAAAGACTATCCCTCTCAATTGACTACTAGATTTTGAACGTTTCGATAAGAACCAAACCGCTAAGCCCCAAAGGATATAGTAGTGAACCTCAACAGCTAGACTCCAGTTGTGAACAAAGAGATGCGGAATGAACTGGGATTCATAACTTCCCCCTGTTAACATTTCGTAGAAGTTGGTCATAAAACCGAGAACTCCAGCAATCTGGCCACCAATTCCAGCAACATAGTCTTGACGAACCAAGAAAGTAAAAGGCATGGTCACCAAAACCATCAGCACCACAGGTGGTACGATACGATAAAACCGTCTCTTAAAAAATCCAAGTAAATCAATCTGGCGTGCCTTCCAAAATTCCTCTAAAAGGAGGGAGGTGATCAAAAATCCTGAAAAAGTGAAAAAGACATCTACCCCAAAGAATCCTCCAGGAAAGATCGTTTGAAAGAAGTGGTACAAAAGCACCAAAAGTAAACCTGTAATCCTAATTAAGGAAAACCATTTAATACGCATACGAGTCTATTCTCCATTAAATTAGGAAGCAAAACACCACCTAATTTCCATTCCATTATACTCCCTATTCTATCAAAAAAATAGGAAAAATCCTAAGAGAAAACTTAGGATTTTGGCATTCTATTTTTACACTTTAAAAATTGCGTCCTGACTTGTTGTAGCCATATTTTTCTACAAAATACTCACGAAATTCCAAGAGATTATCATCCATGATGGCTTGACGCACTTGCTTCATCAGATTGAGTAAGAAGTAGAGATTGTGGTAGCTAGTCAAGCGGATACCAAAGGTTTCGTCAGCCTTGAGCAGGTGGCGAAGATAAGCGCGTGTATAGTTCTTACATGTGTAGCAATCACACTCAGGATCCAGTGGCGTAAAGTCTTCAGCGAATTGGGCATTCTTGACAACCAAACGACCTTGGCTGGTCATACAAGTTCCGTTACGAGCGATACGAGTCGGCAAGACACAGTCAAACATATCCACACCACGAATAACCCCATCAATCAAGCTGTCTGGCGCTCCGACACCCATCAAATAGCGAGGTTTGTTTTCAGGAAGAAGTTGGGTTGTAAAGTCCAAGACGGCATTCATTTCTTCGTGCGTTTCTCCCACTGCCAAACCACCGATAGAGTAGCCAGGGAAGTCCATGCTGACAAGGTCATGAGCTGACTGACGGCGAAGATCTTCAAAGCCTGCTCCCTGTACAATTCCAAACAAACCTTGGTCATGCGGACGACGATGAGCCTTCAAACCACGCTCAGCCCAACGGCTAGTACGCTCGATGGATTTCTTAACGTAGTCGTAAGGTTGGTAAAACTGAGGACATTCGTCAAAGGACATCATGATGTCTGAGCCTAGATTGTTCTGAATAGAGATGGCTTTCTCTGGTGATAGGAACATCTTGGAGCCATTGAGATGGTTTTTAAAGGTTACTCCTTCTTCGGTGATATTACGGCTATCTGCTAGGGAATAAACCTGGAAACCACCACTATCCGTCAAGATTGGTTGGTCCCAGTTCATAAATTTGTGGAGACCACCTGCGCGTGCGATGAGTTCATCTCCAGGACGAAGCCACAGATGATAGGTATTAGAGAGGATAATCCCTGATCCCATCTCCTTCAACTCCTCTGGTGACTGGGTCTTGACAGTAGCTTGGGTCCCAACTGGCATAAACATAGGCGTTGGAAAGGTACCGTGCGGGGTGATAATTTCTCCCAGACGAGCTCCCGTGTGTTTTTCTTTCTTAATCAAACGGTATTTGATTGGTGAATCTGACATTTTTTACCTCCGAAGCTGGGAAAAACAGTCCCAGTTCATACTTTGTGCCCAAAGGCATACTGTATGATTTTATCAAAAAAACTAGGAACTGTCACGAACTATGGTATAATGAGAGAATGAAATACCCAAAAATTGATTTAAAAACCATTCGTCTGCAGACGAGGCAATTTCAGGCTGAAAATCCCCGCCTCTTTCTCGTCTATCTCTTACCTAGCATGCTGGTCATCTTATCAGGTTTTCTCAACCCCTTGGCTCGTCTCCAAGAAAGTGTTTTAGAGCAATCCTTTTTCAGCATGTTGGCACAAGTACTCCAAGCCTATCTCTTCCCGTTAGTAGTTTCTTTTGTGAGCACGATTTTCCTAGCAGGTGCTGCCTTTGCGACACTCCGACTCCTCAAGGATCCTGATACGGACCTCTCAGTAAAATCAAGTCTAGCCCTCTTTGCTGAAGAGCGCTTCTCGCAAACCTTCCTAACTCTGCTGCTCAAACGTTTCTACCTCTTTTTATGGAGCATTCCAAACTTAGTAGGCGTTTATTTTCTCTTTTATAGCAATCTCTTGGCTCGGAGATTTGTCGCCCTACATCCTGAATTTCCAAAATTAGACCTCTCATCCCTTGAAACGGAGCAGTTCCTTATGACCTTTGGCCTCTACTTTTTCGCGAGTCTCATCTTGATGATTGTAGGGAACATCCTCTATGTTCCGCAACATTATGCCTACTCGCAGGTAGAATTCCTCCTCTGCGACACTCTGGATTTAGGGCAGGCTAAACCCAGTCAAATTCTGAAAACCAGTCGCTTTTTGATGAAAGGTTACAAATTTCAACGCTTTGTCCTCGACCTACAACTACTCCCTTGGTACTTCCTCAACTGGATCACCTTTGGAATTGCTAGTTTTTCAATCCTTCCCTATATCCAGAACAATTACATCTTCTTTTACAGAGCCCTACTAGCTCGTAAACGTCGAAATGGATAAGAGCATACAAAAACCAGCGTCCTGAAAGACGCTGGTTTTCTTATTTCAAAAGTAACATACTCAGCAGAGTCAAAATAGCAGGCCCACCTTGCTTCAGAATAATCTTCTTGTCTACTGTCAGAGAACCGTAGGTCGCTACACCAAGCACAAATAAAACAAAGATGGTCACAATTTCCAAGCTTTGCGAAAAATAAATTCCGTACAAAAGAAAGGCCCCTATCAAAGCATTATAAATTCCTTGATTTTTAAATAATGAACTCACTGAAGAACGAGCCAGTTCTTCCTGATCTACATTAAACACGCGACTAGTAGTATCTGATTGCGTAGCCACACTTTCCAGATAAAAAATGTAAAAATGCTCCAAAGCAACGATAGTTGCTAAAATAATTGTAAAAATAGACATATTCTTCTCCTTAAATTTCTATCTCTTCTAAGCCAGATATCAACTTTTCTAACAAGCGACTGAACTCTTCTCGCTCTCCTTTTGTAAGTACACTCTCCATCTGACTCTTTACCTTTATATGGCGTTGGGGAGAGTCGGTTATTAGTTGTTCTCTCGCAAAGTCTGTGACTTCCACCAAAACTTCCCTCTGGTTTTGAGGATTCCGACGTCGCTTAACCAAACCTTTCTTTTCCAGAATCTTAAAGTGCCGTGTCAAGGCAGCCTGATCAATCTTCAGACGCTCCTGAACCGCTATTTGATTACACGGAGACTGATCGATTAAGAAATATAAGATTTGATAACGAGTGAGACTAATTCCTAATTGGCGTTCGAATAATTGTGTCATAGACTGATCTGCCAACCGTAGTTGATACAGTAAATCTTGTATTGCTACCATAAATCTTTCTCCTTTAAAATTGATTTGTCAATGATTGACTTATCAAATATAGTATAAGGCAAAAGATAAATCAAGTAATCTGTTTACATTCTCTTGAAACATTACTCACTTCCTCATATTTATCCCTTTTATCCTGAAGGAATGACACAAAAAAAGAAGCGGGAACTCAATCAGTTCCCAACTTCCATTTTAATGATTAGTTCATTGATACGTGAACGTGGTCATAGTGGTTTTCGGTCACACTACCACGATCCGGCATTGGATTCCACGTATAGGCTGGTCCATATTTGCTATCGTATGGAGCGTAGAAACGTTGTTTCCAAATGATATAGTTGATACCACGACTAGCCATATTTTTGACTGCATATTCTGCAACTTGATCCCCGAGTGCTGAACTCACTGGAACCATGAAGTCGATGGCCAAACCTTTACCATGGTCCCCACTGTCACCAGGACGGTAGCCACTAAAGGATGTGATGCCAAACAAGTTGGCTACTTCTTCTTTAAAGGCTGCCGTTTGCGGTTGAAGACCAGCATTCTCAGACTTAGCTACAGCAAGTCCTGCATAATCAGGAGCTGCTGGAGCCGAATAAGTTCTTGAAGGAGTTTGGCTTTGCTCTGCTTGATAAGTCGAAGTTGCAGTGTCAGAAGTTGCTGTTGATGTTGCTGTTTCTTCTGTTGCACTTGTTCCTCTTGTATCAGCAGGCGTTTCAGTTGCTGGAGCAGCTGCTACTGGGGCTTCTGCTGGAGTTGTTGCTGCCGTTTCTTCGGTAGCTGGAGTCGCTGCTTGAGGAGCTTCTTCTTCAACTGGGCGAGTTGTTTCTGCTACTGGTGCTTCCGTTGGAGTCGTATCAGCTGTTTCTTCTACTACAGGTGTTTCTGTAGATGGTATCTCTTCAGCAACTGTCGCTGTATCAGAAACTTCTGAACTTGGCGCTACTTCTGCTGGTTTTTCCGTCTCTGTTGCAGTTGGAGTATCCTCAATTGGTTGAGAAAGGTCTTCTACTTGAACTGTTTGTTCATCAACTGTCACTTGGTTGGTCGTCAAATCAGCGGTCGCAGTCGTCACTTCTTCACTAGCATCTGTTTGAGGAGTTTGGATTTCAACTTCCGTTACTTCTTCTTCCTCATTGACAGTTGTAGTGAGGACAGTATCTGGGAAAATCAAGTCCATATTAGTGATTTTGTTCAAATTGGCAAGAACCGTCACATCTACTCCCAAAGCTTCTGCAATCGTGCTCAGGGTATCACCATACTGAACTGTATAGCTGTTTTTGTTCTCGTTTTTCGTCACGTCATTTTGGATTTGCTCAACAGTACGTGCTGTCCAAGAGATTTCTTCCGCTTGAGTTGCCAATGCTGGCGCAAAAGACAAGGCTACTGTTGAGGCTAAAATAATTCTTTTCTTCATTCGTTCATATTCCTTTCAAATGAGTACCTGTCTATCATAACACAAAAAAAGCAGAAAAAAAGCCCTCTCGGGCCTATTTAACAGAACTGTCTATTCCTTGTAACAAACTCGATTACTTGAAATAGTTTGTTAGGTTTCTGTCACAAAATTGACACAATCTTCTCGTTACTTACTCTCAAAAATATGAGGAATATCTGCTAACTCTTGAATCATGTGATTGCCTTCAAAAGAAGATTCTAAAAAGTTGATGCTTTGAATACCGCTATTCTGGGCAAATTCCGCATCCAAAGTCCGGTCCCCTATATAGTAGGTGTTATCAGGATCCAACTGATACTTGTCTAGCAGATAGTTAGCCGCTTCTGGATTAGGCTTGCGCGCAAAGCCACTCTGACTGGTTAAAATTTCTGTGAAATAGCATTCCAACCCCAAGTCTCTTAAAATGGTAAGAGCATTGTCCCCCTTATGAGTATAGACAAACTGCTGAATCCCTGCTTGGTCTGCCCAAGCTAGCACTTCACGTGCACCTGGCATCAAAACTACCTGGGCATTTTTCTCAGACAAGCTCTGGGCACGTACCTGATTGAGCACTTTCGCATCCAGGTTTCTCTCTTCTGCCACCTGCTCCAGCAAATCCTGTACAGAGTACCTGAGGATAAACTCTCTCACTTTCTCCTTATCATAAGGAACAGAAAACTGAGCAAATGTTTCCTCAATCCCTGATAAAATCGCTTCGTAAGAGTCCAATAAAGTCCCGTCTAGATCCCAAATAAAGGCTATTTTTTGCATCTCCTATCCTTTCAACATCATATAACGTTGGTAACGGTAACGTAGAAATAACCAGCGAAAACCATTATCCAAAAGGGTTCCAGCCCAAATACCAGGCAAGCCCCAACCAAGAACAATCCCCATCAGATATCCTGTTCCAATGCGGATACACCACATTCCTATGCTTGTTGCATAAAAGGGAAGGCGAGCATTCCCCAAACCCTGCCAAACTGCAGTATAGATGACTGTTCCTATCGTCATAGGAGTACCTAGTAGAGAGAACAGTGCCACCAAAACACTCGCCTCGACTGCTATAGGGTCCGTCGTATAGAGATGAGTCAGTGGTGTCCCTAAGGCATAGATACTGAAAGTTAAGGGCAACATGAGAATCAGAGAAAGCCAAAAGGTTTGTTTGCTCAACCTAGCGACTCTTTCCCAATTATTCTCTCCAACTGCTCGAGCCACCTGCATGACCGTCGCCGTAGCGACGCCAAAGGCAGGCATATAGTTAAACTGGGTCAAGACTTCTCCGACAGCATTCCCCGCTACTGCCTCCGTCCCAAAAGAAACAACCAAGGCAATAATCACTACATCTCCAGCCCGCATCATGAGACGTTCTCCTGTTGCTGGCAATGCCAAGGTCAGTAAGTCTTTATCGAGTCCAAAAGTCGGTTTCTCAAAAGGCAGCTTTAATTGCGACCACAAAATCACAAGACCAACTAAGCGAGACAAGATAGTCCCCCAAGCAACACCCGCTATGCCCATATCAAGGACAAAAATAGCTAGACTTGAAAAAAGAATATTCAAGGCATTGGATAAAAGACTAACATAGAGAGGCAGACGTGGATTATGCGTTGCACGAATTAAGGCACCTAGACTCGTCATCAAGCCCAAGAGAACAATCGATCCACCCACCAAAGATAGGTAAAGTCCACCACTCTCAGCCACCTCCTGCTCAGTTCCCAAAAGTCCTATCATCTCTTGCCCAGCAAAGATGGATAAAGCGCCTAAAAGTGCACTCAGCAATAGGGTTATCTTGAGAGCCTCTGTCACGTGATAAGCCAACTTGGACTGATCTTTCTGCCCCAAACTTTTTGAAATAACGCTGGAAATAGCAGCTCCCAGAGCGATAAAAATCGCCTGGTAAATCGTGATAATATTGCCAGCCACTGAAACACCTGAAATGGCGATTAAGCCCAAGTGAGCGACCAAGTAACTGTCCACCATTCCCATGAGCATCTGCAAAAAGTTTTCACCCATAGCTGGCAATGCAATATTAAGAATGTCTTTATTTTTCTTAAACAATCTCTCCTCCTGATGAAAAGAAACTCAGTTGGTTTCCCAACCGAGTTTACTCCCTCTGTCTTAAAGTCCTAGATAAGCCTCAACCGCTGCTTGCATGTCAGCAGCTGCCACTGTTGTTTTATGACGAACTGGAGCTGTTTCAAGGCCATCAACCGCTGGTGGCACTGCCACTCCTGAAATGTCATGTAATTGAGCCAAGGCTTCAAAGTCAGTCAAGCCTGCTTTTCCTGTTACCGCTTCTACGGCAACCACTGGGAACTTGTAAGGACTAGCTGTTGAAGCAATCACTGTCTTAGTCGCATCGCCAGTAGCCACTTGGTATTTTCTATAAACAGCTGAGGCAACCGCCGTATGTGGATCCTCGATATAGGCATCTGTATCATAAACACGTTTAATTTCTGCCGCAGTTTCTTCCTCAGTCGCATATTCAGCTGCAAAGAGTTCCAGAATCGCTGTATCAAAGTCTGTCAATTCATATTGTCCTTGTGTACTCAAGGCATTCATGAGTTCAGCTGTCTTAACCGCATCATTCCCCAAAAGATGGAAAATCAAACGCTCCAAGTTTGAAGATACCAAGATATCCATAGATGGACTAGTCGTTACCTTGAACTCACGTTTCTTGTCGTAAACACGTGTTTTAAAGAAGTCAGTTAAAACATTATTGTCATTTGAAGCACAGATTAATTTGCCAACTGGCAGACCGATTTGTTTAGCATAAAAGGCAGCCAAGATATTTCCAAAGTTTCCTGTTGGTACTGTAAAATTGACCTTTTCACCAGCCACAATCTCACCAGTCTTAATCAACTGAGCGTAGGCATAGACATAATAAACAATCTGTGGTACCAAACGACCAATATTCATAGAGTTAGCTGATGAAAATTGAAGTTTATTGGCAGCCAACTTTTCACGAAGAGCTACATCGTTAAACATATGTTTGACGTTGGTTTGCGCATCATCAAAGTTTCCATCAATAGCGATAACATGAGTATTGTCGCCAGTCTGAGTAGTCATTTGCAACTCTTGTACCTTGCTGACACCGTCTTTTGGATAAAAGACGATGATCTCAGTCCCAGGCACATTCGCAAACCCTGCCATAGCCGCTTTCCCAGTATCACCAGATGTCGCTGTCAAAATGACGATTTTGTTCTCCAAACCATGCTTTTTAGCAGCAGTCGTCATAAGGTAAGGCAAGATAGACAAGGCCATATCTTTAAAGGCAATCGTTGAACCATGGAACAATTCCAAATTATATTGCCCATCCAGTTTCACCAATGGCGCAATCGCTGGAGTATCAAACTTGCTATCGTAGGCATTGTTGATACAGTAATCCAACTCCTCAGCTGTAAAGTCATCTAAAAATGCTGACAAAACTAATTTAGCCACTTCTTGGTAAGAAGCATCTTTTAATGTGTCAAAGTCCAAATCTACCTTTGGATAAGTAAGAGGTGTAAACAGACCACCATCCGTCGCCAAACCTTGCAAAATAGCTTGGCTGGCCGTTACTGTATTGTTCGCATCGCGCGTTGATTGATAAACTAATGTCATGAATCTCTATCCTTTATCTATAGTCTCTTCCATTATATCATGATTTTTCAGAAAATTCTCCCTTTATAAGAGAAATTATAGTCCCAATTCTTTCTTCAAAGGCTCTAAATAAATCATTTCTTGCTTATCCCTTTTCTCCAGTCCTTCCTCAGCTAGGATGAGTAAGTCTTTAGAAAATTCTCGAATCGCAGCTTCTTCCTCACCTGTGAGTTGTTTTTTAGAAAAATGTCGTCTTAAAAACTTATAATCACGACCAGCTATGGTAAAAAATGGAGCAGTTCGCAAGTAAGCTTCAAGCTTGTCTATATTAACCAACAATCCCAAGTGAAAGGCAGCAGAAGTAAAAGTTCTATCTAGAGGTTGCGTACAAACACTACGAAACTCAACTGTTCCTCGAGTCGTTAAGTCTTGGTACTGGTAACTACGATGGGTTTCAAAATCCTTCTCCTGAGGGTAAATCAGACCCTCATCCCCATTAAGGGTAAATGCCTGGATTTCAGGTGTAGTCAAATAATCTCTAGCCTGAATCGGATAAAAATAATAGGTCTGCCCATCACGCTCCGCAGTAAAAATCGCAGAATGATTTAGATAGCCAAAAAAATCATCCTCGTCTTTAAAGAGTCTAGCATTGACACCTACATTCTCTGGATAGATACCATGCATGGATTCTTCCCAAAAAATATCCCTGGAAATCTTGGTATCCCAATCTGCCCCTGAAAACTCAGAGTTTGCAAACAAATAAGCTTTTGCAGCTTCAATTTGAGTAAAAGTGTTGATAACACGCAGAAAGTTAGACTTTGAGACGTCTAGTTGAACCTGACTTCCACAGATAAAGGCACCATACTCAGGAAAATGATGTAAATCTGATTTAGTAACATTTCTACTCAAATTCAAATAATCCATCAACATCTGATAGCGGGGATAAGCCACTGGACAATTCTCATTTTTATCCCAGTTGGGATGAATGCCACAGCCAACAATAGCATGATTAGCTTCACCCAACTTAGTCTGAATCGTAGCCATATAGAAGTTAAAGCGTTCTTCTACCTCTTGGATAGATTCGGCCTTTCCGAATGCAAACTCAATTGTCGTATAAGCAACCTCAAACAAGATCGTATCTTGGCTGACTGGATCAAGCAACTGAATTGGATTCCCAAAATCATCCACTTTTTCGATAGTAAATCCCAGTACTGATGGTAAATACCGAAAGAGATTCTTAACAACTTCACCATCTGTAGCTTTACCCTCTAAATTTACAATAGGAAATTCTAACTCAATCCCAATAAATAAATTTGGGTTCTCTTTTATATTCTTTAAGTAACGTTTCTTTAGTAATTCAACAGACCGAGACATTAATCACCAAACTCTTTCATAATCAAAATAAATTGTGAATAAGTAATATTATACCAAAAATACACTAAAAATGACTAGAATAAGAATAAAAAGATGATTCATCAGTTATCTGTACTTAAAGAAAAAATATCAAAATCTTCACTAAATCAAAAAACAAGGTCCGAAAACCTTGTCGTTATTACTATACCGGCGGCCGGGGTCGAACCGGCACGTCCTTGCGGACACTGGATTTTG
>CAUPXG010000017.1:0-25626 GCA_963515155.1 Streptococcus oralis
AGTTAGAAAAACGCCGTTATCTAGTCGGGATTGTGGCCCTGGTTTTGGTTTCCGTTCTCAATCTCATTCCACCTATGGTTATGGGACGAGTCATTGATGCTATCACATCAGGGCAATTAACCCAGCAGGCCCTCCTTCTTGACCTATTTTACTTGCTTCTTGCGGCCTTTGGGATGTACTATCTGCGCTATGTTTGGCGTATGTATATCCTTGGGACTTCCTACCGTTTGGGACAGATTATGCGCTCTCGCTTGTTTGAGCATTTTACTAAAATGTCGCCAGCCTTTTATCAAACCTATCGGACAGGGGACCTGATGGCACACGCCACCAATGATATCAATGCCCTAACTCGTCTCGCAGGTGGCGGAGTCATGTCAGCAGTGGATGCTTCCATCACGGCTCTGGTGACTTTGCTGACCATGCTCTTTAGCATCTCATGGCAAATGACCTTGGTTGCCATTCTTCCCTTGCCTTTCATGGCTTATGCGACCAGTCGTCTAGGGAGAAAGACCCACAAGGCCTTTGGCGAATCTCAAGCTGCCTTTTCTGAACTCAATAACAAGGTACAGGAGTCGGTATCAGGTATCAAGGTGACCAAGTCTTTCGGTTATCAGGCGGATGAGTTGAAGTCCTTTCAAGCGGTCAATGAATTGACCTTCCAAAAGAATCTCCAAACCATGAAATACGATAGTCTCTTTGACCCCATGGTTCTCTTGTTTGTTGGTTCGTCCTATGTTTTAACTCTCTTGGTCGGCTCTTTGATGGTTCAGAAAGGGCAAATCACGGTTGGGAATCTGGTCACCTTTATCAGCTACTTGGATATGCTAGTTTGGCCTCTTATGGCCATTGGTTTCCTCTTTAATATCACTCAGCGAGGCAAGGTTTCTTACCAACGGATTGAGGAACTTTTATCTCAGGAATCACCTGTAAAAGACCCTGAGTTTCCTCTGGACGGTATTGAAAATGGACGTTTGGAGTACGCTATTGACAGCTTTGCCTTTGAAAATGAGGAGACACTGACGGATATTCACTTTAGTTTAGAAAAAGGACAAACCCTAGGCTTGGTCGGACAGACAGGCTCTGGGAAAACGTCCTTGATTAAGCTCCTCTTGCGTGAATACGATGTGGATAAGGGAGCTATTTATCTAAACGATCACGATATTCGTGATTATCGTCTGACAGACCTTCGTGGTCTCATGGGCTATGTCCCTCAAGATCAGTTTCTCTTTGCGACCTCTATCTTAGACAATATCCGCTTCGGCAATCCTAATTTGCCCCTTTCAGCGGTCGAGGAAGCGACTAAACTAGCTCAAGTTTATAAAGATATTGTGGACATGCCTCAGGGATTTGATACGCTGATCGGTGAAAAGGGAGTCAGTCTCTCAGGTGGTCAAAAGCAACGTCTGGCTATGAGTAGGGCTATGATTTTAGACCCTGATATCTTGATTCTAGATGATTCCTTGTCAGCCGTGGATGCCAAGACAGAGTATGCGATTATCGACAATCTCAAGGAGACGCGCAAGGACAAGACAACTATTATTACAGCACATCGACTCAGTGCAGTTGTCCATGCAGATCTGATTTTGGTTCTGCAAAATGGTCAAATTATCGAACGGGGCAAGCACGATGACTTGCTAGTCCTGAATGGCTGGTATGCCCAAACCTACCAGTCTCAGCAGTTGGAAATGAAAGGAGAAGAAGATGCAGAATAAGAAAGAACAATTGGCTGTATTGAAGCGCTTGATGTCCTATCTCAAGCCCTATGGCCTCCTGACCTTTTTGGCACTCAGTTTTCTCCTAGCGACTACGGTTATTAAAAGCATCATTCCCCTCGTAGCTTCCAGCTTTATCGACCAGTACCTCAGCAACCTAAACCATCTTGCTATTACAGTTTTATTGGCCTACTATGGCCTCTATATCCTGCAAACTCTGGTCCAGTATGTCGGCAATCTTCTCTTTGCGCGGGTGTCCTACAGTATTGTCAGAGATATTCGTCACGATGCCTTTGCCAATATGGAGAAACTGGGCATGTCTTATTTTGACAAGACGCCAGCAGGTTCCATCGTCTCTCGTTTGACCAATGATACTGAGACCATCAGTGATATGTTTTCGGGAATTTTATCCAGCTTTATTTCAGCAGTTTTCATCTTTCTGACAACTCTGTATACCATGTTGGTGCTGGATTTTCGTTTGACAGCTTTAGTTTTGCTCTTTCTACCCTTGATTTTCCTTTTAGTCAATCTCTATCGGAAAAAGTCAGTGAAAATCATCGAAAAAACCAGAAGTCTCTTGTCAGATATCAATAGTAAGCTGGCAGAGAATATCGAGGGAATCAGGATTATCCAGGCCTTCAACCAAGAGAATCGCCTGCAAGCAGAATTTGATGAAATCAACCAAGAACACTTGGTCTATGCCAACCGTTCTGTGGCCTTGGATGCCCTCTTTTTGAGACCTGCCATGAGTTTGCTGAAACTCCTAGGATATGCAGTCTTGATGGCCTACTTTGGTTACCGCGGGCTTTATCTGGGAATAACAGCAGGAACCATGTATGCTTTTATCCAGTACATCAATCGGCTCTTTGACCCCTTGATTGAGGTGACGCAAAACTTTTCAACCCTTCAAACTTCTATGGTCTCAGCTGGACGTGTCTTTGCCTTGATTGACGAGAGGACCTATGAACCCCTTCAAAAGGATAGCCAAGCAAAGATTACAGAAGGTAATATTCGGTTTGAGCACGTGTGTTTCTCATATGATGGAAAACACCAGATTCTAGATGATATTTCCTTTTCAGTTAAGAAGGGTGAAACCATTGCCTTTGTAGGGCATACAGGTTCGGGGAAATCTTCCATTATCAATGTCCTCATGCGCTTTTATGAATTTCAGTCAGGCCGCGTTCTCTTGGATGGTGTGGATATCAGGAACTACAGTCAGGAAGAGTTGAGAAAGAATATCGGTTTGGTCTTACAGGATCCCTTCCTCTATCACGGGACTATCAAGTCCAATATCGCCATGTACCAAGACATTAGTGATGAAGAGGTCCAGGCTGCGGCTGCCTTTGTGGATGCAGATTCCTTTATTCAGGACCTTCCGCAGGGTTATGATACCCCCGTTTCCGAGCGTGGTTCGAGCTTTTCTACTGGCCAGCGCCAGCTTCTTGCCTTTGCTAGAACAGTCGCCAGTCATCCTAAAATCCTGATTTTGGATGAAGCGACAGCCAATATTGACTCTGAAACAGAGAGTTTGGTTCAAGATTCCCTAGCTAAGATGAGACAGGGTCGGACGACCATTGCTATTGCTCATCGCCTTTCGACCATCCAAGACGCCAACTGCATCTACGTCTTGGACAAGGGGCGTATCATCGAGAGTGGAACCCATGAGGAACTCTTGGCCTTGGGAGGAACCTATCACAAGATGTATAGCTTGCAGGCTGGAGCTATGTCCTAATACTCTTTGGAAATCTCTTCAAACCATGTCAGCTTTATCTGCAACCTCAAAGCTGTACTTTGATTTTCATTGAACATCAGAAGGAAATCCTTCAAATTACAGATTTCTTGCACCGCCTTTTCCATTTTGTGGTATAATGAAAAATGTTGACAAATAGTATAATAAAAACAAAGGAGAAACAGCATGCTGAAATGGGAAGACTTGCCCGTGGAAATGCAATCAAGCGAGGTTGAGTCTTACTACCAGCTTGTCTCTAAAAGGAAGGGTTCGCTGATTTTCAAGCGTTGCCTGGATTGGGTTCTGGCCTTGTTTTTGCTACTTTTGACTTCTCCCATCTTTCTTGTCTTGAGCATTTGGATTAAGTTGGATAGCAAGGGACCTGTCATTTACAAGCAAGAGCGCGTGACCCAGTACAACCGTCCGTTCAAGATTTGGAAGTTCCGTACTATGGTAACGGATGCGGATAAAAAAGGAAGTCTGGTGACTTCTGCTAACGATAGCCGTATTACCAAAGTGGGGAATTTCATTCGCCGTGTGCGTTTGGACGAACTGCCTCAGCTGGTCAATGTCCTTAAGGGCGAAATGTCCTTTGTAGGCACACGACCTGAGGTGCCACGTTACACCGAGCAGTATAGCCCTGAAATGATGGCGACCTTGCTCTTGCCAGCAGGAATCACCTCTCCAGCCAGCATCAACTACAAGGATGAGGATACGATCATCAGTCAAATGACGGAGAAAGGTCTGTCAGTTGACCAGGCCTATGTCGAACATGTCCTTCCTGAGAAGATGCGCTATAACCTCGCCTATCTCCGAGAGTTTAGTTTCCTTGGAGACATCAAAATCATGTTTCAAACCGTGTTTGAAGTGCTAAAATAAAGTAGTCATGAGAAAATGAGTACAGATAAAAGGAGCAAATCAATGCCAAATTACAATATTCCATTTTCACCACCCGATATTACAGAAGCAGAAATTGCTGAAGTAGCGGATACCCTGCGTTCTGGTTGGATCACAACAGGTCCGAAGACAAAAGAACTGGAGCGTCGCTTGTCCCAATACACACAGACACCTAAGACTGTCTGCCTCAACTCTGCGACAGCCGCTCTTGAGTTGATTTTGCGTGTCTTGGAAGTGGGACCTGGAGATGAAGTTATCGTTCCAGCCATGACCTATACAGCTTCATGTAGTGTCATCACACACGTAGGAGCAACACCTGTCATGGTGGATATCCAAGCAGATACGTTTGAGATGGACTATGACCTTCTTGAGCAAGCCATCACTGAAAAGACTAAGGTGATTATTCCTGTTGAGCTTGCAGGGATTGTTTGCGACTATGACCGTTTGTTCCAAGTCGTGGAGAAAAAACGTGATCTCTTTACAGCTGCTAACAAGTGGCAAAAGGCCTTTAACCGTATTGTGATTGTCTCTGATAGTGCCCACGCTTTGGGATCTACTTACAAGGGACAACCGGCTGGTTCTATCGCGGACTTTACTTCCTTCTCATTCCATGCCGTTAAGAATTTTACAACTGCTGAGGGAGGAAGTGCAACTTGGAAGACCAATCCAGCGATTGATGACGAAGAGATGTACAAGGAATTCCAAATCCTTTCCCTTCATGGTCAAACCAAAGATGCTCTTGCCAAGATGCAACTGGGCTCATGGGAATACGATATCGTAACCCCTGCCTACAAGTGCAACATGACAGATATTATGGCTTCCCTTGGTCTAGTACAATTGGATCGTTACCCAAGTTTGCTACAACGTCGTAAGGAAATCGTGGACCGTTATGATCGTGGTTTTGCGGGTACTCGTATTCACCCACTGGCACACAAGACTGATAGTGTCGAATCTTCACGCCACCTCTATATCACCCATGTAGAAGGAGCAAGTTTAGAAGAACGCAACCTCATCATCCAAGAATTGGCCAAAGCTGGAATTGCAAGTAACGTTCACTACAAACCGCTTCCACTCTTGACAGCCTATAAGAATCTTGGTTTTGATATGGCAGATTATCCAAGAGCCTATGCCTTCTTTGAAAATGAAATTACGCTTCCTCTTCATACAAAATTAAGCGATGAAGAAGTTGATTACATCGTTCAGACTTTAGTGAGAATTTCTGAAGAAATCCTCGCTTCTGGAAAAAAATAATAAAAAATCTTGACAAAAAGCGGACAATAGCATATAATATTCTCAACAAATCAGAAAAGTAACTATTTTTGATCTTCAGGGAGCCTGTGGTGATTGTGAACAGGTGGTTGGAAGTAGTGAAAGTGGGCTGATTTTAAAAATGAATTTGAAACAATGAAAATTCGGTGCGCACACCTTACAGTGCAACTTGTTGTTAGACAAGGCAGAGATGTAAAGGGGAATAGTCCCTTTATAATTGAGGTGGCACCGCGTTACCAACGCCCTCACACGGAAGTAGATTCTGTGTGTGGGCTTTTTCTTTCGGTCATTTTGTTTATCTTTTATTAGGACGTTAAGTCGCTTTGATGAACTTGAGTTCTATCTGCAGCTCCTTGCCTACTACTAAAAGCAAACAAAAAGCCGGATTAATATGGAAAGAGGAAAAATTTATGACAACTAAAGGTTATTTTGGACAATTTGGTGGTAGTTTTGTACCGGAGCCGATTCAGGCTTTGTTGGATGAGTTGGAAGTGACATTTGACAAGTACAAGGATGATCCAGAGTTTTTGGCAGAATTTCGCCATTACTTAAAGGATTATTCTGGTCGCGAAACACCGCTTTATTTTGCGGAAAGTTTGACAGACCACCTAGGTGGGGCTAAGATTTATCTCAAGCGAGAAGATCTTAACCATCTTGGTTCTCACAAGCTCAACAATGTTTTAGGACAAATTCTTCTTGCCAAACGTATGGGCAAAAAACGAGTGATTGCAGAAACAGGAGCTGGTCAGCACGGTGTTGCGACAGCGGCTGCTGCAGCCAAGTTTGGTATGGCTTGTGATGTCTACATGGGGGCAGAAGATGTGGAGCGTCAACGTCTCAATGTCTTCCGTATGGAGATGATGGGAGCAACTGTTCACGCGGTTGAAACTGGAACTCGTACCCTTAAGGATGCGGTTGATGCAGCCTTTGGAGCATGGATGAATGACCTTGAAGCCTTCTACGTTTTGGGATCTGCTGTAGGCCCTCATCCTTATCCTACCATTGTTCATGAATTCCAAAAGGTCATCAGTGAAGAATCTCGTCGTCAAATCTTAGAAAAAGAAGGACGCTTGCCAGACTACGTTATTGCCTGTGTAGGTGGTGGTTCCAATGCCATCGGTGCTTTTTCGCAGTATGTGGCTGATGAAGAAGTCAAATTGGTTGGGGTTGAAGCTGCTGGGCATGGACTTGATACAGACAAGCACGCAGCAACTATGACAAAAGGTAGTGTCGGAATTGTTGACGGAATGAAAACCTATGCAGTCTTTAAGGAAGATGGAGAGCTGGCGCCAGTTTACTCTATCTCAGCTGGTTTGGACTATCCAGGGGTTGGCCCAGAACACGCCTACTTTAAAGATTCTGGCCGCGTAGAATATGTAGCAGCTACAGATGAAGAAGCAGTTCAAGCCTTGCTCCTTCTCAGCAAGACAGAAGGGATTATCCCAGCGATTGAAAGTTCGCACGCCATCGCAGAAGCGGTTAAACGTGCACCGAAACTAAGTAAAGATGACATTATCATCATCAATGTCTCTGGTCGTGGAGACAAGGACGTAGCTGCGATTGCAGACTACCTAGAAGCTAAGAAATAAGAGATGGAAAAATTACAGTACTTTCTTTCCCAGAGAGCTTGTGGTTGCTGGAAACAAGCAGAGAAAGCTGTAAGGTTGGGTCCATCTGAAACGAGAGAAGAAAACATAATTCTCAAGGGAGTGCCCTTTATCGCACAGCCTGTTACAGGAAAGTTCTGAGACAGGAATGAGAGATAGGAGAAATCCTATAATTGAGGTGGCACCGCGAATTTCGTCCTCACGCAAGTTATTTTGCGTGGGGATTTTTATATATTTATCGTAGATATGGTCATCAGTTTTAAATTATGCTTCATCAATAGATAGATTTCTATAAAATATTTGCAAACGAAGTGAGCATTGAAACGCTATTTCCCGCCATAGTGGTATTCTAGAGAAGCAAAGATGCTTATCTAGAACGGAATTTTTGAGAGTAAAATAGTTCGGGGAACTATTTTAGCCTGAGCCTAGAAATGAATGAGCGAGGAGCTCGAAAATTAGGTCTTTCATTTCATGGATTTCTAAAATCATCCACTGGATAATTTTACCTCCCGTCCGCACTATTTAAGGGAAATAGAAAAAGATTAAAAATAAGGAACTGAAAGGGAAATTACAATGGAACGAATCATTCATGGAGATGTCTTATCACCAATCTTGGCTTATATGCGCCTAAAGGGGCAACACAAGGTTATCTTAGAAAGTATTCCGAGAGACAAGGAAACAGCTCGATTTTCTATCCTAGCCTATAATCCAGTTTTTGAGATTAAGTTTGAAAATGGAGTCCTTTATCAAAATGGTCAAGTGATTGATCGGGATCCCTTGGATTTCCTTTATGAAGTGACACATAAGAGCCAGCACCATTCAGACCTACCTTTTGGTGGAGGAGCCATTGGTTTTGTTGGTTACGATATGATTTCGCTCTATGAGGAAATCGGTCAAATCCCTGAGGATACCATTGGGACGCCAGACATGCATTTCTTTGTCTATGAGAGTTATATGGTCTTTGACCACAAGAAGGAAAAAATCCATGTTATCGAGGATGCTCTTTACAGCGAGCGTAGTCAAGAAGACTTGGAAAAAGCCTTGAATCAAGTGCTTGAGGAATTACGCATCCCTGCTCCAAATGAATTTGAAGACTTGGATTTATCTCCGCTGGACTTCAAACCGCATATTGCTCCTCAGAAGTTTGAAGAAATGGTGGAAACCGCTCGTGACTTGATTCGTAACGGGGATATGTTCCAATGTGTACTCAGTCAACGCTTCTCAGCAGAAGTTACTGGAAATCCATTTGACTTCTACAGAAATCTTCGCGTGACTAATCCATCTAATTACCTTTATTTCTACGACTTTGGGGATTATCAAATTATCGGTGCCAGTCCTGAAAGTTTGGTTTCTGTCAAAAATGGCATCGTGACAACCAATCCGATTGCTGGTACACGACCAAGAGGAGCTACAGATGAAGAGGACAAGGCCTTGGCGACAGATTTACTTTCTGATGAGAAGGAAACAGCAGAACATCGGATGTTGGTAGATTTGGGCCGTAACGATATCGGTCGCATCTCTGAAACGGCAAGTGTTCAAGTCACCAAGTATATGGAAGTGGAGCTCTTCCGCTATGTTATGCATTTGACCAGTGTGGTCAAGGGACGTTTGCTTCCAGAACTCACTGCCATGGATGCCTTAAAAGCTACACTTCCAGCTGGAACAGTTTCAGGAGCACCAAAGATTCGAGCTATGAGACGGATCTATGAACTTGAAACGGAAAAACGGGGCGTATACGCAGGAGCAATCGGCTACTTGTCTGCGACGGGTGATATGGATTTGGCCATTGCCATCCGAACTATGATTCTTAAAAATCAAACAGCCTATGTGCAGGCTGGGGCAGGAATTGTCTACGACTCCATCGCCCAAAACGAATACCAAGAAACAATTAACAAAGCAAAATCTATGACTAGAATTGGAGAACTAAGACCATGATTTTATTGATTGACAACTATGATTCCTTTACCTATAACTTGGCTCAATACATTGGGAATTTTGCAGAGGTGCAGGTTTTGAGAAATGATGATCCTAAGCTGTATGAAGAAGCTGAAAAAGCAGATGGTCTGGTCTTTTCTCCTGGTCCAGGTTGGCCAGTGGATGCTGGAAAGATGGAAAACATGATTCGTGATTTTGCTGAGAAGAAGCCGATTCTTGGAATTTGTTTGGGACACCAAGCCATCGCAGAAGTCTTTGGTGGGAAGCTAGGCTTGGCTCCAAAAGTCATGCATGGAAAACAGAGCCATATCAGCTTTGAAGCGCCATCTGTTCTCTATCAAGGCATCGAGGATGGCCGTCCAGTCATGCGTTACCACAGTATTTTGATTGAAGAAATGCCTGAAGACTTTGAAGTGACAGCTCGTTCGACTGATGACCAAGCTATTATGGGAATTCAACATAAAAGTCTGCCGATTTATGGCTTTCAGTACCATCCAGAAAGTATCGGAACGCCAGATGGCTTGTCTTCTATTCGGAATTTTATCGAGAAGGTTGTAAAGTGAGGAAACTAGGATGAAAGAGATTATTGAAAAATTAGCAAAATTTGAAAATTTATCAGGTGTGGAAATGACGGATGTCATTGAGCGTATCGTAACTGGGCGTGTAACCGAGGCGCAGATTGCTTCTCTCCTCTTGGCCCTTAAGATGAAGGGGGAAACACCGGAGGAGCGCACAGCCATTGCACAAGTCATGAGAGGGCATGCCCAACACATTCCAACTGAAATCCATGATGCTATGGATAACTGTGGTACAGGTGGGGACAAGTCTTTCAGCTTTAACATTTCCACAACTGCAGCCTTTGTCTTGGCTGGTGGCGGCATTCATATGGCTAAGCACGGTAACCGTTCGATTTCTTCTAAATCGGGTTCTGCAGATGTCCTTCAAGCATTGGGCATCAATCTTGACCTCAAACCAGCTGAACTAGGTAAGGTTTTTGATAAAACTGGCATCGTCTTTCTCTTTGCTAAAAATATGCATCCAGCTATGAAATACATCATGCCAGCACGTTTGGAATTGGGAATTCCAACAATCATGAACTTGACTGGTCCACTGATTCACCCAATGGCCTTGGAAACACAGCTTCTTGGCATTAGTCGTCCAGAACTGCTAGAAAGTACCGCTCAGGTTTTGAAAAATATGGGTCGCAAACGTGCCATCGTGGTTGCTGGACCAGAAGGGCTAGATGAAGCTGGCTTGAACGGAACAACCAAGATTGCTCTTCTTGAAAATGGCGAAATCACCTTATCAAGCTTTACTCCAGAGGATTTGGGGATGAAACGCTACGCTATTGAAGATATCCGTGGAGGGAATGCTCAGGAAAATGCAGAGATTTTGCTTAGCGTTCTTCAAAACGAAGCAAGTCCATTCTTGGAAACGACAGTTTTAAATGCAGGTCTTGGTTTCTATGCTAATGGTAAGGTAGCTAGTATCAAGGAAGGAGTTGCCTTGGCTCGTCAAGTGATTGCTAGTGGCAAGGCCCTTGAAAAACTCAGACTGTTACAGGAGTACCAAAAATGAGTCAGGAATTTTTAGCACGAATCTTAGAGCAGAAGGCGCGTGAGGTCGAGCAGATGGAGCTGGAGCAAGTCCAGCCCTTGCGCCAGACCTATCGCTTGGCAGAATTTTTGAAGAATCACCAGGACCGTTTGCAGGTAATCGCTGAGGTCAAGAAGGCTAGCCCTAGTTTGGGAGATATCAATCTCGATGTGGATATTGTGCAACAGGCCCAGACTTATGAAGCAAATGGAGCAGTGATGATTTCGGTTTTGACAGATGAAGTTTTCTTTAAAGGGCATTTGGATTATTTACGTGAGATCTCCAGTCAGGTAAACATTCCAACGCTCAACAAGGACTTTATCATCGATGAAAAGCAAATCATCCGCGCTCGCAATGCCGGCGCGACAGTTATCTTGCTCATCGTAGCGGCCTTGTCAGAAGAACGCCTCAAGGAACTGTATGACTACGCGACAGAGCTTGGTTTGGAAGTCTTGGTGGAGACTCACAATCTAGCTGAACTGGAAGTGGCCCACAGACTTGGAGCGGAGATTATCGGGGTCAACAACCGCAATTTGACCACCTTTGAAGTTGATTTGCAGACCAGTATAGACCTGGCAAAATATTTTAAGGATGATTGCATCTACATTTCTGAATCTGCCATTTTCACAGGGCAGGATGCGGAACGAGTAGCACCATCCTTTAACGGAATTTTGGTGGGAACAGCTCTTATGCAGGCAGAGGATGTAGCCCAGAGAATCAAGGAGTTGCAGATTGACAAAGGTTAAAATTTGTGGACTATCGACCAAAGAAGCGGTGAAAACAGCCGTGTTAGCAGGGGCCAACTACATCGGTTTTGTCTTCGCACCTAGTAAAAGGCAGGTGACCTTGGAAGAGGCTGCTGAGCTGGCTAATCTCATCCCTTTAAATATAAATAAGGTTGGAGTATTTGTTTCACCAAGTCGAGCAGAACTGTTAGAAGCGATTGAAAAGGTTGGCTTGGACTTGGTTCAAGTTCATGGTCAGGTAGCGGATGATTTGTTTGAGGATTTACCTTGTGCCAGCATTCAGGCGGTGCAAGTGGATGGAGAGGGGCATGTACCTAATTCTTGTGCAGACTATCTACTCTTTGATGCCCCTGTTGCTGGGAGTGGCCAGACCTTTGACTGGGGGAAATTGGATACGACAGGACTAGCTCAGCCCTTCTTTATCGCAGGTGGGCTTAATGAAGATAATGTGGTACAAGCAATTCAACATTTTACTCCCTATGCAGTAGATGTATCTAGCGGAGTGGAGACAGATGGACAAAAAGATCATGAAAAGATTAGAAGATTTATAGAGAGGGTAAAGCATGGCATATCAAGAACCAAATAAAGATGGATTTTACGGGAAATTCGGTGGACGTTTCGTCCCAGAAACATTGATGACAGCAGTTTTGGAGCTGGAAAAAGCTTATCGTGAAAGTCAGGCAGATCCAAGTTTCCAAGAGGAGTTAAACCAACTTTTGCGCCAGTATGTAGGACGTGAAACTCCCCTTTACTATGCAAAAAACCTGACCCAGCATATCGGCGGAGCCAAGATTTATCTCAAACGTGAAGACCTCAACCATACAGGCGCCCACAAGATTAACAATGCCTTAGGACAAGTTCTCCTCGCTAAACGCATGGGCAAGAAGAAAATTATCGCAGAAACTGGTGCTGGTCAGCACGGTGTGGCAACTGCAACAGCTGCATCCCTCTTCAACATGGAATGTACCATTTACATGGGTGAGGAAGATGTTAAACGCCAAGCCCTTAATGTCTTCCGTATGGAGCTTTTGGGAGCTAAGGTTGAGGCCGTGACAGATGGTTCGCGCGTGCTTAAGGATGCGGTCAATGCAGCCCTTCGTTCATGGGTGGCAAATATCGATGATACCCACTATATCCTTGGTTCTGCCTTGGGGCCTCATCCTTTCCCAGAAATCGTTCGTGACTTCCAAAGTGTCATCGGTAGAGAGGCTAAACAACAGTACCGTGACTTGACAGGTGAAAATTTACCAGATGCCCTAGTAGCCTGTGTTGGTGGTGGTTCTAATGCCATTGGTCTCTTCCATCCATTTGTAGAAGATGAGTCAGTAGCCATGTATGGGGCTGAAGCAGCAGGACTTGGAGTGGACACAGAGTACCACGCAGCGACCTTGACCAAGGGACGTCCAGGTGTTCTCCATGGTTCTCTTATGGATGTGCTCCAAGATGCCCATGGTCAAATTCTTGAAGCCTTCTCTATCTCAGCAGGTTTGGACTATCCTGGTATCGGTCCAGAACATTCTCACTACCACGATATTAAACGTGCCAGCTATGTTCCTGTGACTGACGAGGAAGCCTTGGAAGGATTCCAACTCTTGTCTCGTGTGGAAGGGATTATCCCAGCCTTGGAATCTAGTCATGCTATCGCTTTTGCAGTGAAATTGGCCAAAGAACTTGGTCCAGACAAGTCTATGATTGTCTGCCTATCTGGACGTGGGGATAAGGATGTGGTTCAAGTAAAGGACCGCTTGGAAGCAGATGCAGCAAAGAAGGGAGAAGGTCATGCCTAAGACTTTAACAGAAAAATTGAACGCTATCAAAGCAGCTGGAAAAGGAATTTTTGTTCCCTATATCATGGCTGGAGACCACGAGAAAGGTTTGGATGGTCTCGCTGAAACGATTCACCTTTTAGAAGAATTGGGAGTTTCAGCTATCGAAGTGGGCATTCCCTTTTCAGACCCAGTTGCAGATGGACCTGTGATCGAAGAAGCAGGCTTGCGCAGTTTAGCCCACGGGACCTCTACCCAGGCTTTGGTTGAAACCTTGAAAACCATTCAGACTGAGGTTCCGCTGGTCATCATGACCTACTTCAACCCCCTCTTTCAGTACGGTGTGGAGAAATTTGTCAAAAATCTGGCAGATACAGCCGTTAAGGGATTGATTATCCCAGACCTGCCTCATGAACATGCCAACTTTGTGGAGCCTTTTTTGGCAGACACAGATATCACTTTAATTCCCCTAGTTAGTTTGACGACAGGGATTGAGCGTCAGAAAGAGTTGATTGAAGGGGCAGAAGGCTTTGTCTATGCCGTTGCCATCAATGGGGTGACAGGGAAGTCAGGAAATTACCGTGCAGACTTGGACAAGCACTTGGCACAATTGCATCAAGTAGCAGACATCCCAGTTTTGACAGGTTTTGGCGTATCTAGTCAGGATGATGTAGAACGCTTCAATGCGGTGTCAGATGGCGTTATCGTCGGTTCGAAAATTGTAAAAGCCCTCCATCAAGGAGAGCCGATTCAGGACTTTATCAAACAAGCAGTAGCTTACCAAAAATAATCACACAAGTAGCAAGTAAGAGGAAAGGCACAAAAGGAAGTCTTTCCTTTTTCTTTTGAGGGTATAAGTTCATGAATGACAGTTGAATATTAGTTTGGGTATTGCTTATGAATGGTATCTATATAGTTGGTGAAATGTTTCAGGAAATGCTTAGGAGATATAACAGTGATGTATTTTCCAAAAGCAAGCAAGGTATTGTATCCCCAATCATTGTCGTTTAACGGATAAGTAATCTCGTAAATATCGCTATTAATAGGTTTTATGGCATTATAGCCTAAGAGTTCCACAAATCGATCAAGAACAATTTTCTGGACATGCAGGATGACAGGTACTTTGTTTTCATTCATCCAAGCACCACCATCATAGGGAAGTGGTGTAAAATGTCTTTTTGAAAAAGTATCGGAGAGAGTAAGTTCACTAATTCTAGCAACTTTAAAAACAGAAAAACGCGCTTTATCAGTATCGTAGGCATCCATATACCAACTCCGGTCCTTATAGACAATACGGTAAGGATCACAATTTTTTTGACTCACCAGTCCTTGTGAATTAATATAGGAAAATTTTATTTTTACTCTACCTCTGATAGCTTCCAATAACTTAAAAATCAAAGTTCGTATTTCCAAGTTCCCTTGAGATAGAGATAAATCAATTTCGAAATCAGAGTATGTATTGGTAGCATTTACTTTCAATATAGCATTGAAAGTAGAGGCATCTTCCAATACTTGATAACGGCTTTTTAAACCAGATTTGATCGAAAGCCTCTCGGATTGGGTCAGGGGAGGTTTATCAGTTTGGAAGTCTTCCATAAGAAAAATGCCTCCATTTTTTCCTTTCATTACATAGAGAGGAATGCCTGCAAGAGATAAATCATCAATATCTCTCATAATAGTTCGTGTGCTGACTTTAAAAAGTTCTGATAATTCTTTAGCTGTTGTTTTTCGTTTATTTACTAAATGAGAAATAATCCCCATTTGACGGTCGATTTTCATAATTTTCTCCTTAAATATGACAGATAGTTGTCATATTACTTTTGTTATGATTATACCATAAAGAAAGGAGTTCATATAATGAAACATCAAACTAAACCATCGTTTACCTTAGTTGGCAAGAGTATTTTGATAGAAGGAACTACAGTTCATGAACATCACTATTCTAAAGAGAAAACGGCATTCTATACTCAGTTATTTAAAGAAGGAATGCTAGGAAAATTGATGCTCCATTCCATAGATAAAAGAGGCTATGCTTTGATAGTTCCTCATAAAGATGGTATACAATACTACGCAGGAGTTGCGGCAAATAATGTTGTGGCAGGTTACGAAAGCATTCTTGTCCCAGAGAAGGATTATTTAGTAAGCTCAGCCAGTGGTGATAAATCAAGACTCTTGTTTGATAAATTGGAGGATAACTTTTTTGAGGGAGAATATAGTTCACTTTACAATGATGGAATTATTTTAGAAATACTTTTAAACGGTAATCCGATGGATGCAGAAGTTGAATTTTGGGTTCCCAATTCAACAAACTAATAAGAACTGATAGAAAATTATTATAGTCGCAGCAAGTAAGAGGAAAGGCACAAAAGGAAGTCTTTCCTTTTTCTTTTGTAGGAGAAAAGCTAGAATGCCCGTCGCAGAAGCGAACTGGATTAAGATGAGTAATTCGGTCGCGCTAAAGATGAGAGCACAAGAAGCCAGAAAGAGAAAATCCCCTGCGCCTATGCGGATATCGATAAAATGAGCTAAAATTCCAAGGGCAAGAAAGAAGACCATGACCAGATTCCAACCACAGAAAGACATGAGGATTAGGTGGAAAGTCAGCCAGACTAGTAAGGGATATTCCTGATGGCGAAAGTCGTAGATGCCCAAGGTCAAGCCAGCAGTGATGAGGATGACTTGGCCCAAGGAAATCCAGCCCCAAGACCAAGTCAGAAAGAGGAGTCCTAAGCCGAATTCAAAAAGGGCATACCAGAATGGATAGTGAATCTTGCAGTAGCGACAGCGAAAGCGATTGAAGACCTGCGAGAGGATAGGAATCAAATCTAGCGGTCGCAAGCGAGTCTGACAGGAATTACAGTGGCTAGCTGGTCGAATAATGGATTGCTCAGGGAAACGGTCAATGACCAAACCTAGAAAGGAAGCGAGAATGCTCCCGACAAGAAAAAAATAAAGATCAATCATACTTATCTATTCGTAAAAAATAGAAGAAGTAGTATAATAAAGAAACATTGATAAGATGGTGAGGTCAAGATGATGATTCGTTTTGAAGAAAATATGAGTACAGAAAACGCTCAATTCGTATGCCAATGGTCCAACTCCATAGGCAAATCCTTTCAAGAACAATGGATGGGAACAATGATTCCTTTTCCCTTGACAATTCAAGTCTTGCAAGATTTGGAAGGGATCTTTTCAATCTTTGATGGACAAGAGTTTGTGGGGCTTATCCAGAAAATCAGGCTAGAAGACAGGAATCTTCATATCGGGAGATTTTTTATCAATCCCCAGAAACAGGGGCAGGGCTTAGGTAGCCAGGCTTTAAGGAAATTTGTTAGTTTGGCCTTTGAAAATGAAGACATAGACACTATTTCTCTAAATGTCTACGAGGCAAATCAAACAGCTTACAAGCTTTACCAAAAAGAAGGATTTGAAACCGTTCAAATGGTTGAAGTACCTATACGAAAATACATCATGAAAAAGGGCAGATAACAGTCAGGTGGGGCTAGAGTCCCAAGGATTTTTAAGGAAAAGGAAGTTCTCTTTCAAAGTTAGAAACAAGACTTCTATGATTTCTTAGATAGAGGAGATAAAAATGTCGAGACCTAGAAAAATACGAATCTTGCTCGCTTCTGTACTTGCCTTAGTTGTTGGTATCACTCTTTATTCTCAGTATCAAAGCCACCAAGAACGGTTCCAATTAAAGACCTCCTTTGAAGAAAAGGACACTATAGCCGTCTTAAAACATTTAACGGCGTCAGGAAAATATGCGTCTGACATGCGAAAAGCTGGCTATATTGTTCCTCCCGACGGTGCCATTCGCTTGGATGGAGGAATTGACTCCATAGGGATAAAAGGAGACATCGATTTGAAAATGTCGAATCCTAGAAGGGATGAAGTCTCGGTTTTATTTGAAACAATGGTAAATGAGGAAAAAATAGATGCCTACTATATTTTAGATCATCAATTTACTCTAAAACGTAGTTACTATTCTTATATTAGTAATCAAAATAAAGAAAGTGTGACGATATCTCAAGCCGAAGAAGAACGCTTGTTAAAGATTGTTCAAAAAGAGTTGAAAGCTTTTCTAGATAAGATGTATCAGACTTTGTATGGTTGATGTTACTAGTGAGAAATGGATGCGAGGCTCTGTTCAGAGTGTCAACGATGATAAGAAAGGGGGGACAAGAATGTTTACAGAATTGCTCTTTATTGTCTCTTTTGTATTACTTTTACGTTTGTTTAAGAGTAGGCGCTCACGAATGATTATAGGAGTCTTGTATAGTTTGCTACTAGTTTGGTTTGTCTTTTCCGTTTTGAACTATGGTAAATATACTCTTCAACCAGGTCAATTCGTCAACTTAAGAGTAAATCCCAGAACACAAGATTTGGAATACTATTCAATCTTCATCTTGAAGAAAAACGATTCAAGTAAAATTAAATTAACTGGCTCAAGTGTTTGGAGTGAGAGTAATGGTGATGTTTACTATGAAGTAGAGGGACAAAAAATTACAAAAAGCCATGGTTTCGATGAGGAGGATGAAGAACTTCCAAACAATCAAGCAGATATTTATTTAGAAAAAGATGGAGTTGTTGTGAGTTACCAAGGTGAAAAAGTGTTTGATGCCACCAATAACAAGCCCTACACGATAACCATTACCAATGTAGACAACCAGCCAGCCCAATTTGAGGCTCAGGTGGTGGATAAGTAAGTCTAGTAGCGTATAAACGTTTCAATTCAATAAAAAACATATTATTTTAAGTAAGCAAAAAAACCTTAGTTACCAAGGCTTTTTCCTGTTGACAATACCTTTTAACGAAAAATGGGAGCGTGTTTAGAATTCGATCTACAAAAAAAGAGGACATTTATGGTCCTCTTTTTGACTACTATAATGAAAAGGTCAATTAACGTTTAGCCTTATTTTTCGTCTTTGTGAAGCATGTTTTTAACACCTTCAATAGCGCCTTCGACAGCGTCTTTTGCATCTTCAGCAACTTCTTTTACTTTAGAAACAACTTTTTCAGCTGTTCCTTCTTTTTCCATTTTTTCATCGCCGATCATTTTGCCGACACCTTCTTTAATGGAACCTTTTGCTTGGTTTAATTTTTCTTCTGTTGACATGATTCTGCCTCCTTTAAATTGATTGATTTTGATTAGATGAATTAGTGTACGCGAGCATTTTCTTTTGTTTCGCCTTTAACGGCTTCAACACCTTCGCCTACTTTTTCTTGAACAGCAGCAACACCTGAACCGATACCAGATTTCACTTTTTCAAATTGTTCTGAAGCAAATTCTCCTGTTGAAGAAGCCACGTCAGTTACTCGGTCTTGGAGGCTAACTGAATCTGCTTCATGCTGTTCCTTCGTTTTGATATCAACAACATTCACATTGACTTCAACTACTTCTAGATCAGTCATTTTTGTAACTTGTGATACGACAACATCTTTGATTTCTTTGTACAAAGCAGGGACATTCTTTTGGTACTCAACAACAATGTTCAAGTCAACTGCAACTTGCTCTTTCCCAACTTCAACATTGACACCATGAGTGACATTATCTGTATTGATAATTTTTTCTGTTAGATTAGAGAAGAATCCTCCATCCACATCCAAAAGTCCAGGTACTTTTTCAAGTGAAAGACCAATGATTTTTTGGATTACTTTGTCTTCATAAGTGAGTTCCCCTTTAACATCTTGAGAAACAACAGCAACATCTTTTTTTTCTACATTTTTATCTACGTTTGACATACGAGACTCCTTTATTTATTTAAATATTTTTCCTTAACATAGTATCCAGCAAATGCTCCTAAACCTCCACAGATTAACACAAATAGTGTTTTGAAAAAGCCAAAGGATAAGATAAAGCAAGCGAGAATGACACCTACTAGACCTGCAATGATTGGATACTGATATTTTTTAAACCATTCCATTTTTTACTTCCTTACTTTACACGACTAACAGTCTTTTTGGTCGTTTTTGGAGGTTCAAATTCTTTCACTTTAACTTCAAGTTTTACCTCACGTTCAATACCAAAGAACTGCTTTAATCCATGAGTTATTTCATTCTGAATGACAAGACATCGTTTTGAGATGTTGTCCGAAGGAAGAATTTTGCCCTCAACATAAACGAAACATTTATTTTTGCGGCTATTTACATGGACTGTTGGCTCTTTGATCAACTGATGATCAATGACCAAACATCGAACAAAGCCTTCGATAGCTGAATTTTTTAGTTTTAATGTATCTTCTTGAGTTTCTAATTGAATCTCTAGATATTGTTTAGGATAAAAGAGTATCACTAGCATTGAAATTAACACTAAAACAGATAGGACAAGTGTCCCCCAAAAGACATATCTAGCAATCAGAAATTCAGCGTAGAGTTCTCTCCAACTGAATAAGTGGATATCTAAATCACTGACCTGATGATAATCTATGAGAATAGGAAGGAAAATAGCCAAGATTAAAATACAGAAAATAAGTAACAATATTTTCTTTGATTTTGACATATTAAATCCTTTCAAATGAAAAGCTTTAAACCATAATTTTACCCGTCTACAGTATTCAAAATTATGGCTTATCACTTTTAATTTCTTATTAGGTAATGCTTATTTTTTACCAAATAGAAATGAAACGACTGCAACAACAATCACTGCACCTACGATTGACGGAATAATAGCCATTCCAGCCAATGAAGGTCCCCAGCTTCCTAGAAGTGATTGCCCTACAGATGAACCGATAAGACCTGCAAAGATATTTGCAATCAATCCCATTGAACCACCTTTTTTAGTGATTGCACCTGCGATGAGACCAATAAGACCTCCTACAATAATGGACCACAACATAGTGTATCCTCCTTTTCTATTTCTAAATCAAAGAATCAATTTCTTTGATTACACTAATTATATAGTATCTCAGCTTGGAAACATAATAGTTCGTCTTAAAAACCGTACTGTAAACATGTACTCTAGATACAAATAAATAAGAAAAGCTTGATTCTACTGAGTTTTTAGGTGATGAAGCGAGACTTTTCATAGCAGGCTAAAGTCGTTGTAAGAGGATAAATACACTCTATGTGGTATAATTGCATGAAGATTGAAAGACAATCCTTTAGTTTATTATAAAGAAAGAAAAGTTATACATGAGAGATTTATTATCGAAAAAAAGTCACAGACAATTAGAATTATTGGAATTACTATTTGAAAACAAACGCTGGTTTCATATTTCAGAACTAGCAGAATTATTGCACTGTACGGAACGTTCTGTAAAAGATGACTTGTCCCATGTCAGGTCTTCTTTTCCTGACTTGATATTTCATTCCTCAACAAACGGCATCCGTATCATTAATACTGATGATAGTGATATTGAGATGGTCTATCATCATTTTTTTAAGCATTCAACCCACTTTTCAATTTTAGAATTCGTCTTCTTTAATGAAGGATGTGATACTGATAGTATTTGCAAAGAGTTTTATATCAGTTCTTCCTCTCTTTACCGTATCATACGTCACATTAATAAAATTATTAAGAAACAATATCGTTTTGAAATTAGCCTCAATCCAGTTCGAATCACTGGAAATGAAATCGATATCCGTTACTTTTTTGCCCAGTATTTTTCAGAGAAATATTATTTCCTTGAATGGCCCTTTGAAGATTTTTCTGTAGAACCTTTGTGTAAACTGTTGGCACTGGTCTATAAAGAAACTTCATTTCCTGTCAATTTCGCCACTCAACGAATGTTAAAGTTACTCCTCGTAACAAATTTATACCGAATAAAGTTTGGTCATTTTATGGAAGTTGAGAAAAATTCTTTTAACAATCAATTGTTAGAGTCTTTCATGCAGGCAGAAGGCATCGAAGAGATTGTAGCGAGCTTTGATTCTGAATATCGTATCTCTCTGAATAAAGAAGTGATAGGTCAACTATTTGTATCCTATTTTCAAAAAATGTTTTTCATAGATGAAGAAGTATTTCTCAACCATGCAAAAACAGACAGCTATGTAAAAAAATCGTATCAGTTATTGGGAGATCTAGTAGATCAGGTATCAAGAGAGTATAATCTTCAAGTAGACAATAAGGACAATCTGATTTGGCATATGCATAATACAGCACATCTGCATCGCCAGGAATTATCAACAGAGTTTATCTTATTTGATCAAAAAGGCAATACAATCAAGAACTTTCAAAATATTTTCCCTCGCTTCGTTTCAGAGGTGAAGGAAGGGATTGAACACTATCTAGAGGCTTTGGATATGGATCCTAGTTCAATGAAGGTCAATCATTTGACCTATACTTTTATCACCCATAGCAAACACTTAGTGCTAAGTCTTTTACAAAACCAACCTAAATTAAAGGTTTTGGTTATGAGTAATTTTGATCAGTATCATGCTAAATCAGTAGCAGAGACACTTTCTTACTATTGCAGCAACAATTTTGAACTGGAAGTTTGGAGTGAATTAGAGTTATCACTTGATGCTCTAAAAGAATCACCTTACGACATCATTATTTCTAATTTTATTATTCCTCCTATTGAAAATAAGAGACTGATCTATTCCAATAATGTCAATACAGTTGCTCTCATCTCTTTGCTTAATGCAATGATGTTTATTCGATTGGACGAGTAACTAAGAATAACAAAAAACGCTAGATAGCGTTTTTTCTTATAAGAAAAGAATTTCATCTATATTAGACTCAGAATATCCTAAAAATCTTGTCATTTCTTAGTTCAGAATAAACAAAAAACAAGGCTTTTTCTGTTGATGTTTCTTTCCTTACACGAACTTTTACATTGAGAATCAACTAGTTTTGAAGCACCTTAACTTAGCCATTAAAGGAAAATAGAGTCAGACTACTCACTGTTTGGTTTGAAACAATTTGATTTTATCGTCACAGTAAGCGATTAAAGCTTGTGCTTTCTCAAAAGTATAGCCTTTTTCAGAAGCTAACTTCACTTTCTTTTCATCAAAATAGTAGCCAGTCAAGCCCCTGATTTCTTCTGATAAGGTGAGGTAGTAGCCTGTTTCTATTCCCTCGTCTAGATCTTTTGAAAAAGACTTCATCAAGCGTCCAAAGAGAGACTTTTTCGTTTTTTCATCACTGGAATCATTACCCAAATTGGTTGAAATCAAGCCTGGATGGTAAGAATTGATGGTGATGTTTGAACCTCTTAAAAAGAAGTCCCTTGCCAAATAACGTGTCATCCAGATGGTATAAAGTTTAGAATTATTATAGGCCAATCCGGGATTATAATTGTTCTCAAATCCAAAGTCTAAATCCTTGACCTTGGCAAAATGATGCATATAGGAGGAGGTATTAATGATACGACCGTCAGGCTCTTTTTCTAACAAGGGGCTTAGCTCAGTTGTTAACATATAGGGAATGAGAACGGATAACATAAAAGTCAACTCGACATTTTCAGCACTCGCTTTTCGTTCTTTTCCTCCATAAAGCCCTGCATTGTTAAACAAGACATCGATACTTTGAAAGTCTCGCTTGATTTCTTCCACAAATCGATAAACATCGTCTAATTTTGAAAAATCTGCAAGGTAACTAGAAACTCTGCCTCTCAAGGAAACTGCCCGAATCTCTTGAAGCGCCAACTCAAGTTTTTGAGGGTTTCGACCATGGAGGATGATCTTATGACCTTCACTGGCCAGTTTCTTTGCCAAATGTTTCCCAATACCGTCAGTAGCACCTGTAATCAGAATCGTTTTGACCATCTTAGTCCTCCAAGAAAGCAATGAGTTCTTTTGAAAATTCCTCTGCATATTGGAAGATCGAACCGTGCCCTGCATTTGGATAGATAATCAGCTTACTATTTTCGATTTTCTCATGCATGTCATAGGAATTTTCCGTTGGAACCTGCATATCCTTGTCCCCGTTGACGATTAAGGTTGGTTGAGTAATAAATGTTAGGTCGTCTTGAGGATCTTTCCCCCAACGTTTAATAGCTTTGAGTTGAGTTAGGAAACCAGGCACACTCATGTCTTTATCCGCAAATTCCTTTGTTCTCATACCCATTCGTCCTAGAACTTTCAAAGCTTCAATTTTCCCTTGTTCATCATGATTATAGAAGATATAGCGTTTAGGGTCGATGCGCTCGAGTCCAGCTTTAAACATATACTTAAATGTTTTCCCTGTGACCTTATCGATCTCTTTTCCACCTCGAGGTCCTGTTCCTGCCAAGATGAGACGGTTGACTAGATTAGGCTTGATTCGGATGATTTCTTGGGCAATCATCCCTCCCATTGAAAGACCTAGGAGGTTGATTTTATCGTAACCAAGGGCTTGAATAAAGGCAATTGTCTGCTCAGCCATTCCAGGAATGGTTGGCGCCACTTTGCCTTGACTGGCTCCAACACCAGGAAGATCGACTACAATGACATGATGCTTTTCAGCAATCAAGTCTAATAGTCTTGGATCCCAGTTATCTAGAGTTGCTGCCAAATGGACCAGCATCAGAAGAGGTAGTTTTGATTTGCCTTTACTGAGTTCGCGATAGGCAATTTGATTTCCTTGGACAGTGATGTATTGATTTTTAGTTGTAAGATATGACATTGTGTTTTCCTTTTTATTTCTTAAAGCTGAGGACTGTTTTTCCACGCGAGCGACCATTAGCGACCTTGTCTAAGGCGCTATTCACTTCTTCAAATGGATAAACTGTATCGATAGAGGGTTTGATTTCTAATTTACTAAAGAGGTCAGCTACCTCTTGTAATTGAGCGCCGTTGCTTTCTACAAAGATAAAATGGTAGTGTACACCATATTTTTCCGCCATCTTATCAAATTTGCGACCGGCTAAGCTAAGAATAATCTGTTTCCATTTTGGTAGATTCATGCGTTTGGCAAAAGCACCGTTTGGCAAGGCACGAAGTGAAACAAGATGACCACCTTTTTTCATGATAGACATTTGTTTTTCAGTTTCAGCTCCACCGAGAGTATCGAGGACATAATCCACCTGACTAATAGTTTTTGTATAATCCTCTGTTTTGTAATCGATAAATCTATCTGCTCCTAGTTTCAACACACGCTCAGCACTATCTCCAGAACCGTTGGTGATGACTTTCAAACCTTTGGCCTTGGCAATCGGAATGGCCATTCCACCGACACCTCCAGTACCACCAGAAATAAAGATCGTTTTCCCAGCTTGAGTGCCCATGAGGTCAAGAGCCTGCATGATAGTCAAGGCAGTAAGAGGAACAGCAGCGGCTTCCTCGTCTGATAGATAGTCTGGAACCTTGGCTAAGGCTTGGCTATCGACAGCTACGTATTCTGCAAAGGCGCCGATATGATCAAGTGGCAGACGGCCAAAGACACGGTCTCCTATCTGAAAGTTGTCAACTTGCTTGCCAATGCTTTCAACGATCCCACCGACCTCGTTACCTGCAGTTTGAGGAAGTTTGTAAGGAACAATCATCTTGACCTCACCACGAGAGATCATGTTATCGAGAGGATTAACACCGGCTGCGGTGACTTTCACCAAGACTTGTTTGTCTGTAATACTTGGTTTAGCGATTTCTGTGATGTTCAGTGTGATATTGTTTTTGTTATAAGTAGTGTGTTGTGCGGCTTTCATGTGATTTCTCTTTTCTTTTTCTATATGATTTTATACCTGTATCTGATACAAGTATATGTTATTTCCAGTAAAAACTGACTTGTTATCAAATCAGTTTCGGACTTGTTTAGCTTGTTTATATAGATTGTCAATGACATCTTCTAAAGTTTGATTTGCTAATTCCTTCTCTAATTGAGATTCGGCACTAGCGAAAAGCGGTGAAACTGCTCCTTGGATATGTTTTCCAACAGGGCAATCAGGATTGCTATTTTGATGAACAGGGAATAAACTAATGTGATTGATTTCTTGAGTAGCATAGTAGATCTCTAGTAAAGTCATTTTCTTTGGAGACTTACTGAGTTGATAACCTGTTTTTCCTTGCTGGGAATGAATCAAATCTGCATTTTTCAATAAGGCAATCACTTTTCGAATGTAACTAGCGTTAGTCCCAACACTAATAGCTAGTGCTTGAGAACTTAAGGTTTCCTTGCTTTCACTAATCATTGTTAAGATATGCAAAGCAACTGAGAATTTTGTATCCATATGAATCCCTCTCTTAATAAACTTGTATCAGATACAAGAACAATTATAACATAAATTAAAAGAAAAGCAAGTCTTTTGTTTTAAATTTTAAAAAATTTTGAGTGCAATCAGATTAGAGCTGTCTGGGAAGGGTGTTCATAAAATTATACCGTTGATATCCATTAGTTGACCAAAAGTAGAACAGATACACAAAAAAGCCTTGATTCCAAGGCTTTTTCCTGTTGTATTTAGATGCCCCCTACAGGGATTTGGAAAGGACTTTCATATTGAGAGCAATTAA